>JAGADP010000279.1 GCA_017828885.1 Oscillospiraceae bacterium
ATATGCCCGCCCCAACACGAACTCGTCTTTCGCGGAAGGTGGTTTCTGCTTCGCGCCGGCAGACGTCTGCTCAGCGTCAGGTTTCGGGGCATCGGGAATGATCACTTTGGGTTGCTCGTAAGGCGGAAACGCCCGGCTGGTTTTCCAGTCGGGCTCATGAAGGATTGCCTTGGAGCTTTTCAGTTTTTTGAACTCGGAATGGAGCGAGTAATCAAAACGGTGGGCTCGGAATACTTTCTGGCCTCGTATGAATACGAGCTCGTCATCCGGAGGAAGCCGCAGCACCTCATCCGGCGTCAGCAGATGGCGTCTGCCGATGGAATTGGTCTTGCGGAACCTTGGCGTGTAATCTGTAATGTGCAGCGAGTTCAGCTCCCGCATGGTGCCTTCCACCTCTACGGTCGCTTCGCCAATGCGGTCACTGAAGTATTCCGCTGTCAGGATATCTGTACAGCCGAGGAATACCGTTGAGTCGCAGGAACCGATGATCTCCTGCCACTGGTCGTCCGGGTAGCGGTTCTTCATCTGACCGATGTTCTGAAAGAAGACTGCGACGGAGCAACCGCGGGATCGGATCGTACTGCATTTCTTCGTGAAGTCCGGGATAAGGCAGCAGTTCGGGAACTCGTCGAGGATGAATTTGACTTTGGGCTTCAGCTCCCCGCCCTCGCAGTAGCTGTCCGCGTATCGGATCAGCTTGATGAACAGGAAGCTGAAGAACAGAGAGCTCAGGAAATCGAACGTGCTGTCCTGATCGGATACGATGCAGAAGTACGCGCATTTGGTCTTGCCGGGCAGCTCCAGGTCGATCTCGTTGTACGAGGTGATATCGCGAACTTGCTGCGCCTGCATGACCTGCAGCTTGCTGCCGAGGCCGATGATCACGCTTGATCGAACGGTCTCGCTCGACTGCTTGAAGATGTTATACGGTGCGGTGGCTGGAGAAGGCGGATAGATTTCGCCGGTGAAAGAGTTCTTATGCTCCCTTGCAACCCGCTCCATTTCTTTGCTGAGGCTCGACTCCGACATACTGCAGAGCATCGAATAGACCTCGCCGAGGTTTCGCTTTTCCGGCGGCATCTCCATCGCGACATACAGGACAAGGGCCTTGAGCAGGTTCAGCTCGGCGTTGTACCAGAATGCGTCGCAGCCGTCGCCGCTGGTATTGCTCAGCACGACATCCGCAAAGGTCTGCGCCATCAGCTCGCTGTTGCCCACCTCGCCGAGGCAGTTCCAGGAATCGCTGTGCTCCATCTGGACCAGGTTGAAGACCTTGACGATGTAACCCTCATCCCGGAGATACTGGCTCATGGATTCATAGAGCTCGCTCTTGGGATCCGTGACGATGATCGAATCCCCTCTCCTCGCCGCCTGCAGGATCAAGTTCCTGGATATGGACCGGGATTTGCCGGTGCCGCTCGCGCCGCACACCGCCAGGTTGGAATTCAGGCGGGTGTTCTCCGGCAGTGTAAACACTTTACCGTTCCCCATCATGCCGAGGATGTCCTGCTTTGTCTTACTGACCGATGTGATATCGAAGCAGCGTGCCGCTTCCTGCGGGCTCATGAATGCCGCCGTGCCGTAGCTGCCGGAATTGGAGATGGTCAGATGCCGATCAGGATCTGTAGTTCCTCTTGCACCCCATCCTAGACGGAGCCCAAACACGCAGAGGATCAGAAGCCCGCCGGCCACGACCGCGATCGCGATCAAGCCTTCCGGGAATCGAAGGAGCGCGGTGAAACAAGCGACAGGATTTGCCGAGGGCAAGCCGGGTGATACACGATAGTCCGAACCTGCTGCTTTCCACGCAGAGATGTTCAACATGAACTGTGCGATGATGCCCGCGATATACAGACCGATTGGGATCAGGAATGCGATGCCTATGAACAGCGGGACTTTACTCTTCTCTTTCATCTCGGCATCTCCTTCTCTATCGCCCGCACCTCGATCATTGCGCCCACGATCTTCTGTATTATGTCAACTTGATAATCCAGGCAGAGGAGGATCGGCGGCTGGGAAAAGCCGTCGGGAGTGGTGTCAATGAGGATCAGTGAGGATAGCTCAAACTGGTAGTTCAGGATCACGGGGCGGCTGCCGTCCGGCGTCACGGCGTCATAGGACCTGGTCGGATACGGCGGCGGCAGGAATGCAGGGATCATGATGCTCTTCTCAAAGTCGGTGGCCAGCTCCGGATTGATGATTAGTCGGAGCAGCGCGTCGCCGTTGCTGTCGTTCGTGATGAAGTGGCATTTGTCATAGTACTTGGAGACCGTGAGGTATCTGCTGCTTCTGTCCATTCCCTGTTTTGCGATGGTCTCGGCCACTCGAAGGGTGCTGCCGATGATGATCTGGCGTATGGTATCGCAGCGGAAGCCTTTCTCGATCAGAATGGACTGGATCGCTGCGGCAAGGTTGTGCTCTGTTGCCGGACGCCAGTACAGTCGGCTGAAGCCGGTATAGTACAGGCAGTAACAGTATCTTCCGCGGACGATGATCCCGATGATCCTCGCTGTCTTCGCGATGGCTTTCTCGGTGGCTTCCATGATCGCATCGCGGATCTCCCGGATGGAGTAATAGTAGGATGCATTGTCGTTCGGCGGTTCTCCGGATCCGAGGCCATTCTTCAGAAGGCTCGGTTTCTCTGTGGGGTATATCCGAGCCCCTGCGTTTTCTGCCATGACCATGCCGGTCGCGATCGTGTGAACACGATAGGTCTTCTCCGGTTTTTCATGACATCTGGCATTCTGGATCTGCCGCGACAGCAGCAACGGCAGCTTGTCCGGCGCATGCTTCGCAATATACTCAATCCCTTTATCCGTGATCCGAAGAGAACGAAGCGCACGCTGCCGATACCTCCAGCGCAGGATCTCCACATAATGCATCTTGGTCGCTCGATACATGACATGACGATTCCACTCCGGATGCCCAGATATACGACTTGCAAGCTGCG
>JAGADP010000280.1 GCA_017828885.1 Oscillospiraceae bacterium
GTTGCCTTTACTCGCCGCCTTTATGCGGCGACGCAGTGATTTGCCGCCTAAAGGCGGCAAGGATAAAACTCTATAGACGAAAGAAGGGGCACTTTTTTGCAAAAAAGTGCCCCTCTTCAAAAAACAGTCCACCGGAAGGTTTTTTGAATTCACCCCGGAAAAAAGCGCAGCACAGGGGGTTTCGCTCGCTGCGGCGAGCGACCCCGGGGCTTTGCCCCTTGGATCCCCACAAACTTTTTTTGGAGAAAAAAAGTTTGATCAAAAAAATCAGATTATCTCCGCCTTAAAGACATATTTATCCTGTTACTCATTCACCGCAAACAGCCTGATGAACGCCGCCTCATTCTCAATGACGCCGTAGGCTCTTGCGCGCATGTAGATCTTCATCGCCCAGTTGGTATGCGGCTTGACCTCGTTCATCTTGTTGTCGCCGCAGCCCTTCATGACAGCACCCTGCGGATTGCCGAGGATCATGCAGGCGTCGTCGTATTCCTCCTTCGTGACCGCCATCAGAGCATTCACGAACTTGACATGCGTCGGATGGATGACCGTCCGGCCGACAAAGCCGTTCGCCTTGTCGAGGATGACCTCACGCAGCAGCCCGTCGATCTCGTTGTTCACGATCGGGATGCGCTTCATCAGGTAATCCTCGAGCCCGTGCTGTGGCAGATCCTCGAACATCAGCTCCTTCGGCGCCCGGAAGTATTCCCATACCGGCCCCGAGATGATGTAGTCATTATTCCGCCCGCAGATGTTCACAATGTCCGAGAGACAATCCCGCACCGCCGTGATGTCATAGATCGAGTAGTCCACATTCCGCCGCACCCCGAACACGGACGAGAAATCCGTGCCGCCGACACGCACCTGCAATACCAGATCGTGGTATTTGTCGAGGATGCGCTTGATGCCGAGCAGCTGTTCGAGACGGCTCTCCTTGTAGGCGACCTCCTTGTCCTCGATGATCGGCATGCCGTAGAGGATGTCGCAGAAGCGCTCGTTCAGCTCCTTCAGATAGGCGAAGTACTCATAGCCGTTCCCGGCGTTGAATTTCGGGAAATTGATGCCGCAGAGCGACTTCACCTGATGCCGTGTCAGGCTCTCGCCGAAGCGCTTGAACTGCGACAGATTCCGGATGCGCACAAAAATGAGCGGCACCTGATCCTCGTCGATCGTCCCGTCCTCGATGGCGTCCGTCACGGCATCGAGCAGACGGTGGATGTTCGCCTCCGCCGCCTCGACCTGATCCTCCGGACAGGCATCCTCGAGACAGAGGACGACTGTCGTCAGTCCCGGCATCACACCGGAGAGGATCTTCGGCGTGAAGTCCTTCGTCCCGGGGACGTACATCGTCGCGCCGAGACAGTACCGCAGCAGTTCCCGCTCGGTATACTTGTTGAAATGCTCCGGCTCCTTCACAAACTGGAAACCCGGATTATACAAATGGTGTTTCATACCTGCTCCCCCACATGATTAAGAAAGCTTGTAGATACACGCCCTTGTGCGCTTCCTTAACTGTCTGATTACATGTTCAATTTTCGATCATTGAAAACTGCCGCTGCTCCCGCCGTATCGTGAACCAGAGCAGCCAAACGGATGCCGCCATCATGATGACCTCCGTCACCGGCTGCGCCCAGAGCATCCCGCCGAAGCCGAATACCCAGTTGAACAGCAGCAGCAGCGGCACATACAGAAACAGCTGCCGCACCAGCGTGATGACGAAGGCATACAGCGGCTTTCCCATCGCCTGAAAGCTCATCCGGCTCATGGACACCGCCCCCACAAAGGGCAGAATGCACATGACCGTCCGCAGCACTCTGCTGCCGGTGCGGATGACCTCGGGCGTATCGGTGAAAATGTCGATGAGCTGCGGCGCAAAGATGCCGAACCCCGCCATGATGCATAGCTCCGTCCCGCTGACGATCAGTACGCCCGCTTTCAGGACTTCAAGCATCCGCGGGTAGTTCTTTGCCCCGTAGTTGTAGCCCATGATCGGCTGTGTTCCCGCCGCAAATCCCTGGTAGACATAATTGCCCAGCGACAGGATCTTCTGTGCGATGCCCATTGCCGCCACCGTCAGCTCACCGTAGCCGACGGCTAAGTTGTTGTTGACGATGTACGCCGCCGATGTCAGCAGCGTTTCGAGCGTGGCCGGCACGCCCACCCAGAAGATCTCGCCGAGGATCTCCTTTGTCGGCCGCAGATAGCGCAGCGCCGGCCGCAGCAGCGTCTTTTTGCTGAGGTAGAACACCAGCGACACCGCCATGCTCACCGCATTGCCGAGCACCGTGGCGATCGCCGCGCCCCGCACCTGCATCCCGAGCGTGAAGATGAACACCGGATCCAGTGCGATATTCGTGATCGTGCCGGCGATCATGCCGGCGACCGAGAACTTTACCGAGCCCTCGCTCCGGAGCAGCGCCCCGAGGGTGTAGCTGCCCATCGTGAAGATGCTACCCATGAGCAGGATCATGACGTACTGCCGGGTATAGCCGAAGGTGTTGTCCTTCGCGCCCAGTCCCGTCACGATCGGATCGAGCAGCAACAGCCCGATGCCCGCCACCAGGATGCTTGCCGCCGCTGTCAGCCAGAAAGCCACCGTGACCGTGTGGTCGGCGGTCTCCTTGCGTCCGGCGCCGAGGCTCCGTGCGATGAGCGAGGCCGCGCCCGTGCCGATCATGTTGGACACCGCCACCATGACCATCATCACCGGATAGCCGAGGTTCACCGCCGCCATCTGGAAATCGTCCTTCGTCAGCCCGATGAAGTACGTGTCCACCAGGTTGTACAGCACCATGATGCACATGCCCGCGATCAGCGGCACACCGAGCTTGACGATCGCCTTGGCAGGCTTTTCGCTCCGCAGCAGCTCGATACGTTTGTCTTCCTTTGTCATTCCCATCTTTTCTGCAACACAGCCCCCTCTCCGCCGGAGAGGGGGACTGAATCATGATTTTGCCTGCTCCCGCAGCACGTTGTAGCAGATCTTGCCACTGACGGTCTTGGGGAGATTCTCCGTGAACTCGATCACACGCGGGTACTTGTAGGGCGCCGTGCGTTCCTTGACGAAGGTCTGGAGCTCCTTTTTCAGCTCCTCGCTCCCCGTGAAGCCCGGTGCCAGCACAACGACCGCCTTGACGACCAAGCCACGCTCGTCATCCGGCACACCGATCACGGCGCACTCCATCACGCCCGGGTGCTGGATCAGCACGCTCTCGACCTCGAACGGTCCTATGCGGTAGCCGCTCGACTTGATGACGTCGTCCACGCGACCGATATAGTAATAATAGCCGTCCGCATCCATGTACGCCGTGTCGCCGGTGCCGTACAGTCCGCCGCGGAAATAGCGGGCATTGGCATCCTCGTTGCGCTCATAGCCCATACACAGACCCTCCGGCATGCCATCGCGGGTGTCGATGACGATCTCGCCGGTCTCGCCCTGTGCCACGGGATTCCGGTCATGATCGACCAGCATCACCTTGAACAGCGGGTTCGGCTTGCCCATCGAGCCGCGCTTCGGGTGGGAATTCGCAAAATTGCCGATGATGAGGGTCGTCTCGGTCTGGCCGAAGCCCTCCATGATCTCCAGCCCTGTCTCCTCGTGGAACAGGCGGATGATCTCCTCCTGCAATGCCTCGCCTGCCGTGGAAGCATGGAGCACGCTCGCAAATGCCTCCTTCCGGATGCCAGTCTTTGCCATCATCCGGTAGAGGGTCGGCGGTGCGCAGAAGCTCGTGACCTTGTATTTTTCCAGCACATCCATCAGCTTTTCGGCATGGAACCGCTCGAACTCATAGACCATGACAGCGCTCCCGCAGAGCCACTGTCCGTAGAGCTTGCCCCAGGACGCCTTCGCCCAGCCCGTGTCTGCCACGGTCAGATGCAGCCCGTCGTCCTGTACACACTGCCAGTAACGCGCCGTCACGATGTGTGCCAGCGGGTAGGCATAGTTGTGGTTGACCATCTTCGGATTGCCGGTCGTGCCGGAGGTGAAGTACATCACCGCACGGTCTGTCACCTTGGTCGGCTGCCGCTTCAGCAGCGCCGGATAGTGATCGAGCTTGTCGTCCAGCCGGGTGAAGCCCTCGCGCTCTGCCCGCACGGTATAGAGCTCCGGCTTGATGAGCGTCTCCGCGACAGCCTCCCGCACGCGCTCGCAGAGATCCTCGCTCTCCGCGCAGATGATCGTGCGGATACCCGCCGTATCAATGCGGTAGGTGATGTCGTGTACCCGCAGCATGTGGGTCGCCGGCACCATCACGGCACCGATCTTGTGCAGCGCCATCGCCATATACCAGTATTCGTAATGCCGCTTGAGCATGAGCATGACGCGGTCGCCGTTGCGGACGCCGCGGTCGAGCAGATAGGCGGCTGCCTGCGAAGAAAGCCGGCTGATGTCGCCGAAGGTCAGCATCTTCTCGTTGCCGTCCTCGTCGCACCACTGCACGGCGCGTTTCTCCGGCGCCTCTGCGGCAATGGCATCCACCACATCGTAGGCAAAGTTGAAATTATCCTCATAATGCAGCGAGAATTCGATCAGCTCGCCGTTCTCGTCAAAAGCGGCGGTGCTGAATTTTTTGTATAACGGTTCCATGGGCATGGCCTCGCTTTCCAGTTTGGTTCGTATCTGCACCAATACCGGACCCCTCCGAACGGAGAGGCCCGGTAATCTCATTTTTCTTCAAATATGCCGAATTTACGGAATCTCTGGTATCTCTGCTCCACGATCTCGTCCTCCGTCATGCCGGAGAATTCCTCGATCATGTCCACGAGCCGCAGCTTGATGCCGGCGCACATTTTGTCGAAGTGGTCGAAGTCCTCACGGATGACCTTCTCAGCCACGCCGAAGTTCTTCATGTCCTGTGCGGTGATGTGCAGGCAGTCGGCTGCCTTGGCCACATTCTCCGGGGTGGACTCCTTCCAGAGGATGGAGGCACAGCCCTCCGGCGAGATGACGGAATATACCGCATTCTCGAGGATCATGACCTTGTTGGCGCTTGCTAAGGCAAGTGCGCCGCCGCTTCCGCCTTCACCGATGACAATGGAGATGACCGGTGTCCGCAGACCCATCATTTCCATGATGCTCTCTGCGATGGCCTGTCCCTGTCCGCGCTCCTCCGCATCGGCACCCGGATAGGCACCAAGTGTGTCCACAAAGCAGATGACCGGACGATGGAACTTCTCCGCCTGCTGCATCAGACGCAGCGCCTTGCGGTAGCCCTCGGGCTTCGGGCAGCCGAAATTCCGTGCCAGACGGCTCGGCAGGTCGGTACCCTTCTCCATCGCCAGGAACGTGACCGGATGCTTGTCAATAAAGCCCACACCGCCCATGATCGCCAGATCATCGCCGAAACGGCGGTCTCCGTGCAGCTCAAAGGGGAACTCGATGATGCCCTTGACATAGGCTTCACCGGTGGGTCTTCCGTTTTTTCTCGCTGTTTTCAGCTTCTCATAGGAATCCATGGTCACACGCTCCTTTTATGAATGGTCAGCAGCTCAGCGAGGGTGTCGCGCAGCTCCGGACGGGGCACGATCGCATCCACGAAGCCGTGCTCGAGGAGGAACTCCGCACTCTGGAAGTTGTCCGGGAGCTTGCTCTTGGTGGTCTGCTCCACCACGCGCCGTCCCGCAAAGCCCACGAGGGCATTCGGCTCGGCGAGGATGATGTCGCCCTGCATCGCAAAGCTGGCGGTCACACCGCCGGTGGTCGGGTCGGTCAGTACGGTGATATACAGGAGCCCTGCATTGCTGTGGTTCTTGACAGCGCCGCTGACCTTGGCCATCTGCATGAGGGAGAGAACGCCCTCCTGCATTCTGGCGCCGCCCGAAGCCGTAAAGCCGATGACCGGGAGCTTGTGCTCGGTCGCATATTCAAACAGACGGGTGATCTTCTCACCCACAACACTGCCCATGCTCGCCATGATGAACTTGGAGTCCATCACGAAGGTGGCAAACTCATTGCCCGCCACGGAGCCGATGCCGCAGACAACGGCGTCCTCCTCCTTGGTGGTGCTCATCGCCTTGTCGAGCTTCTCCTGATACCCTGGGAATTCGAGGAAATCCCGGCTCGTCAGACCTGCATGCAGCTCGTGGAAGCTGTTCCAGTCGCAGATCTGGCCGATACGGCTGCGCGCACCGAGGCGGAAATAGTAGCCGCAGTTCGGGCAGATATAGTCGTTCTTGATCAGGTTGTACATGGTATCCTCGTGACTGCACTTCTTGCAGGTCACATGCTGCACCTTGGCAGCGGAATTGTTGTTGACCTTTTCAATAAAATCATTGATAAAGCTCATCTTACGCCTCCTTGGGCACGAGCGCAAAGGAGAATTCCGCGGTCACAGCGGTCTTGCCGTTGACCGTGCCCTTCCCCTTGCAGAAGTAGAAGGGGCCTTTGCTCCTGATGATCTCACATTCGGTCTCGTAGGTGTCGCCGGGCTTGACAGGGCTGCGGAACTTCACCTTGTCAAGGCTCGTGAAGTAGGGCGTCTGCCCCTCCGCTGCGGATGCCAGCAGGACGCAGGCGGACTGCGCCAGGATCTCGCAGAGGATCACGCCCGGGACGACCGGATTCCCCGGAAAATGCCCTTTGAGGAACCATTCCTCGCCAGTGATATAGAGCTTGCCGTGTGCCTTGCCCTCCTCAGCGGTCGCCTCGTCGAGCAGCAGCATGTTGTCACGATGGGGGATGATCCCCATGATCTCTTCTCTTGTCATAGCTTACACCTTTCTGAATGCGATGACGGCATTGTGACCGCCAAAGCCGAGGTTGGAGGACAGCGCCAGCTCAAGGGGCGTCTGTACGGCGGTATTCGGTGTATAATCAAGGTCGAGCTCCGGATCCGCCTCGGTGTAGTGGATGGTCGGCGGAACGGTGTCGTTCTGGAGCGCTAAAATGGAAGCGATCGCCTCCACAGCACCGGTGGCACCGAGCATGTGGCCGGTCATGGACTTGGTGGAGCTGATGTGCAGCTTGTAGGCATCGTCGCCAAACGCACGCTTGAGTGCGGTGGTCTCGGTCTTGTCGTTGAGCGGGGTGGAGGTGCCGTGTGCATTCACATAGACCTTGGAGAAATCGACCTCACCCTCCGGCATCGCATCGAGGAATGCCTTGGCGACAAACTGTGCCTCCGGATCGGGGGCAGTCACATGGTGCGCATCGCAGGTGGAGCCGTAGCCGACGACCTCGGCCAGGATCTGTGCGCCTCTTGCCACAGCGTGCTCATACTCCTCGAGAACGAGCACACCGGCGCCCTCTGCCATGACAAAGCCGCTTCTGTTCTTGGAGAACGGGCAGCAGCAGGTCTCCGGATCGTTGGAATCGGAGAGTGCCTGGCAGTTGCCAAAGCCGGCTACCGTCAGCGGGGTGATGGCAGCCTCGGAGCCGCCGCAGATCATCGCATCGGCATAGCCGTGCAGAATAGCACGGTAGCCCTCGCCGACAGCAGTCGTGCCTGTCGCACAAGCGGTGGAAACCGCCGTGCAGGGGCCGTTTGCCTTGAACTCGATGGCAATGTTGCCGGCTGCGATGTTGTAGATCATCTTCGGCACGAAGTGCGGGGAGACCTTGCGGGCGCCCTTTTCGAGCAGGTTCTGGTGATCCTCGCACAGTGTCTCGATGCCGCCGATACCGGAACCAAAGCATACGCCGATGCGGTCGGTCGGAACAGTGCCCTGAACGCCGCTCTGCTCCATTGCCTCACGCGCTGCAACGATGGCATACTGCGTGAAGGTATCGGTCTTGCGTGCAGTCTGTTTTCCAAGCAGGGCAGCAGCATCAAAGTTCTTTACCTCACCGGCTACCTGGTGCTTATTGTCTGTAATGTCAAATTTTGTGATAAGTCCGATCCCGTTTGTCCCAGCAAACAGTGCGTTCTTGAATTCCTCCACATTGTTGCCGATCGGGGTGACAGCCCCCATTCCGGTGATGACAACTCTTCTCATAGATGAAATGCCCTCCTAAAATGAAATCAGATGACTATTAAACTTCTTGGATTCTTATTCTTATCTGGCTGCATTCGAGCCGCTTTAGCGGCGGGACTCTCAACTAACCAGCTTTGCAGCCTTTGCGAAGCATTGGCTGCAAGCGGTCGTGTTTGCAAGCCCTTTCCCTCCGAAGCATCAACCTGCCAGTGCGGGCTCCGCGCCTCCGCGCCTCCGCACCTGTGCATCACATTGCCATGCCGCCGTCGCAGCGGATGATCTCGCCTGTGATATAATCCGACATCGGGGATGCCAGGAACAGCGCCAGCTTTGCCACATCCTCCGGCTGACCGAAGCGGCCGAGCGGGATGGCTTTTTCAGCTCGTCATTCTCCTGGAATGCCGTTGTCATGCTCGTCATGATGAAGCCCGGTGCGATGGCGTTGCAGTTCACGCCACGGGAAGCCAGCTCCTTGGCGGTGGACTTGGTCAGTCCGATGATACCTGCCTTGGAGGAGGAATAGTTCGCCTGTCCCGGATTGCCGAACAGACCGGATACCGAGCTGATGTTGATGATCTTGCCGCTGCGCTGCTTCATCATCGGGCGGTAGAAGTTCTTGATCATGTAGAAAGCGCCCTTCAGGTTCACGTCAACAACGGCGTCAAAATCCGCCTCGCTCATCTTCAGGATGAGATTGTCACGGGTGATGCCGGCATTGTTGACCAGAATGTCCACCTTGCCGAAATCCGCAAGGATCTGCTTGCAGGTCTCAGCGACCTGTGCGGCATCTGCCACATTGCACTGATAGCTCTTGCAGGACACGCCCAGTGCGTCGATCTCGCTGACAGCGGGCGCAGCCTTCTCGGCATCGCAGATGTCGATGATGGCGATCGCAGCGCCGTTCTTGGCAAAGGTCTTTGCGATCTCAAAGCCGATGCTCTGTGTGCCGCCGGTGATGACGGCTGTTTTTCCATTCAGCATAGCGTCCTCCTTAGCCTTTCAAGGCTTCCAACGTTTCGTTCAGTGTCGCCATATCCTCCACACGGTATGCCTTGGCATCCGGCAGGATCTGGGAAATGAGCTTCTGGAGCGTGTTGCCCACGCCGCACTCAATGAACGTATCGAAGCCGTCCTCCGCCATTCTGCGGATGAGCTTCACCCACTGTACGGGGTGGTTGATCTGCTCGAGCATGAGTGCCTTGGGGTCGCCCTCATACGGAGCAGCGGTATAGTTTGCGTAAACCGGGATCTCCGGGAGCTTGACCTCGATCTCCGCCAGCTCCTTGCCGAACGGCTCCACAGCGGGGGTCATGTACGGCGAATGGAACGCACCGCTCACCGCGAGTAGGATGCCTCTGCCCTTCTGTGCCTTCACATCGGCAGAAAGGGCTTCGAGCTGTGCCTTGTCGCCGGAGACAACGAGCTGCACCGGGGAATTGTAGTTCACCGGGAACACCTTGTCATAGGGCTTGCAGAGCTCCTCCACCTGCTCGATGGGGAGCTTGACACAGGCCATCATGGACACGTCCTGTCCCTCGCCTGCCTTTGCCATCGCTGCGCCGCGCTTGCAGGCGATCTGGAAACCGTCGCTCTCGGTGTAGGCACCGCCGATGGCAAGTGCCGGGATCTCGCCGAGGGAGAAGCCTGCCAGACCCTCCGGCTCGATGCCGTTCTCACGCAGTGCCAGCGCTGCCGCCATATCGGTCAGATACAGGCAGGGCTGTGTGTTCTGGGTCTGTTTCAGCTCCGTGCCGTCACCCTCGAACATCGTTGCAAGGGTGCCGGGACGGTCATATTCTGCGATATTGAAGAGATCAGCAACCGGGTTGAAGGTCTCATAGAACTCCTTTGCCATGCCCACATGCTGTGCGCCCTGACCGGAGAAAACGAATGCTATTTTACCCATGATGCCGCTCCTTTCAGCAGAGTTTCAGCCTCTGCCATGATCTCGAGGATGATCTCCTCGCAGGTCTGCTCCTTGGTGATCAGACCGGAGATCTGTCCGGCGAGGACGCTGCCGGTCTTGACATCGCCCTCCACAGCAGCTCTGCGGAGCGAACCGGCACCGAGGTTTGCGATCGACTCAGCGGTCGCCTCGGGAGCATATTCCTCCTTGACAAAGCTCCGTGTGAAGCTGTTCTTGATGCCGCGGCAGGTGTTGCCGCCGAAACGGCGACCTGTTACCTGGGTGGAAATATCCTTCGCACCGAGCACCATGTCTTTGTAATTCTGGTGGACACCGCACTCCTTGGCTACAAGGAAGCGTGTACCCATCTGGACGCCCACAGCGCCGAGCATGAAGGCTGCGGCGATGCCTCTGCCGTCACCGATGCCGCCTGCGGCAAGCACGGGGATGTCTACGGCGTCAGCGACCTGGGGCACAAGCGCCATCGTGGTCAGCTCACCGATGTGACCGCCGGACTCCTGTCCTTCTGCGATCACGGCATCGGCACCGGCCTTCTGCGCCTGCTTCGCCATCGAAACGGAAGCGATGACCGGAACGACCTTGATGCCGGCCTCCTTCCACATGGCAATATAAGGAGCCGCACTACCTGCGCCCGTGGTGATGACGGCGGGTTTTTCCTCCGCACACACCTGTGCGCATTCTGCGGCGAAAGGACTCATCAGCATTATATTCACGCCAAAGGGTTTATCGGTTAAAGATCTGGCAATGTGGATCTGTTCTCTGACATATTCTGCATTGGCATTCATCGCGGAAATGATGCCCAGACCGCCGGCATTGGAGACCGCTGCGGCAAGCTTGCCGTCAGCGATCCATGCCATACCGCCCTGGAACACCGGGTACTGAACGCCCAGCATGTCGCAAATAGGCGATGCTACCATTGCTTAGTCCTCGTTGGTCAGCTTCTCAACAGCCTCGACCAGCTTGCCAACAGTGGTGATCTCCGGAGAGGGTGTGAACTCGATGCCGAACTCGTCCTCGAGGTCCATGCACATCTCGGTCATGTCGAGAGAGTCAACGCCCAGGTCGGAAAACTTGGTATCCAGAGTGATCGTGGAAGCCTCAACGTCGGTAGCCTCAGCCAGCATTTCGATAATTTTTTCCTTTACCATTGTCTTTACTCCTTTTTTGTGATATAATATATGTGTATCGGTTTTTTCAACCGGATACGCCGGATGGATCAGGCGGGGCTGCGCCCCGAACCTGCTTCCTGAAAACGGGGTTTTCAGGGGACTGCTATATGTGTATCGGTTTTTGCAAACCGGATACGCCGGGTGGATCAGGCGGGGCTGCGCCCCGAACCTGCTTCCTGAAAACTGGGTTTTCAGGGGTCTGATATATGTGTATCGGTTTTTCAACCGGATACGCCGGGTGGATCGGGCGGGGCTGCGCCCCGAACCTGCTTCCTGAAAACGGGGTTTTCAGGGGACTGCTATATGTGTATCGGTTTTTTCAACCGGATACGCCGGATGTAATTCTGTGGGTTCCCCAAAAGCCCGCAACGCATGTACCGGATGATCCTCAAAACGAGCCTCGGCATGCGTCTGCCAGCGGGGGCTCCCCGCCAGGACTATGCAGCCCTGCACCCGCAGGTTTAGAGAATTAGTACTCTATTAAGCACGCCATATTGGAAAGGCCGCCGCCGAAGGCGCAGAGGATGATCTTGTCGCCGCGCTTGAGCTTGCCGCTTTCCTTCAGCTCGTGCAGAGCCATCGGTACGGAGGCACTCGAGGTGTTGCCATACTTCTCGATGTTCACGAACATCTTGTCGGTGCTGATGTTCAGACGGTGGCAGGCGAAGTCGATGATACGTGCATTCGCCTGATGCGGCACGATCCATGCGATGTCGTCCATCGTCAGGTTGTTGCGCTCGAGGAGTGTCGTGATGTCGGTCGAAATGGCATTGACCGCATACTTGAAGGTCTCCTGCCCCTTCATATGGATGTAGGGGGTGTCCTGCTCCCTGTTGAAGAAGGGCGAGGTGCCGACGAAGTGCGGGATCTTGATGACATCGTCGCCGCCCTTGACGGTCAGCACGGAATCGAGATAGCCGTCGCCGCGCTCCAGTACAGCCGCACCGGAACCGTCACCGAAAATGACGCAGGTCGAACGGTCTGTCCAGTCGAGAATGGCGCTCATGCGCTCGCAGCCAACCACGAGGATCCGCTTGTACTCCTTGTGCAGGGCAAAATACGCCGCTGCCGTTTCGAGCAGATAGAGGAATGCGGCACATGCGGCATTCAGCTCCATCGCCGGGCAGGTCGCACCGAGGCGGTTCTGGAGCATGCACGCCATCGAAGGCGATACGGTCTCACCGCTGACAGTGGCAGCCAGGATCAGATCCAGCTCCTCTGCCTTGACACCGGCATCGTCCAGCGCAGCCTGTGCTGCCTTGGCGCCCATCTCCGAGGTGAACTCATTCTCGGAAACATGGCGTTCCTTGATGCCGACACGCTTTGTGATCCACTCGTCATTTGTCTCGACGATATGGGAAAGATCATCATTGGTGACCACTTTCGGCGGCACGTACATGCCGGTACCGATGATACGAAAACTCATTGAACAGCCTCCTGGAATAGATTTTTGGTATCCGTTAATTAGTAACCGTTCCAGGGGATTTGTTACAAAAATAACCGCCAATATTACGACTGTCTCACGATTGATTTTTGTGTATTCTGACCATTCCGTCCGGTGTAACATTTCCGGCCGGAACTGTCACTAACTTTTTGATGAAAGCTGAGGTGGCTTCATTGCAATGAAACAGGAATTTGAAGCATTATATCAGGAATATTTTCCGCGCATCTATGCTTTTCTCTACAAGCTGACCGAGAACCGCGATCTGGCGGAGGAACTGACGCAGGAGACATTCTATCAGGCGTTCGTGTCCTTCTACCGCTTCCGTGGCGACAGCGATGTGTTCACATGGCTGGCGTCGATCGGGAAGCATACGTACTACCGCTATCTGCGGAAGAACCGCCATCATATCGAGAACCTGAGCGCCGAGCAGCTCATTGAGCTGTACGGGGAGGGCTCCACCGAACACCTGGCGGACACCGTGGAGCGGCAGCTTCTGATGGAAAGCACAAGGCGGGCGCTGCTGGCGCTGCCGAAGAAGTACCAGGATGTGACGATCTTGCGTGTCTATGCAGACATGAGCTACGCCCAGATCGGCGATGCGCTGCATATCAGCGAGAATTCGGCAAGAGTGATCTACTTCCGCGCGAAGAAAATGATGATGGAGGCGATTCAGGATGAATATGACGTGTGAGGTCGCAAGAGACCTGGCCGAGCTGTACCACGAGCGTCTGGTCAGCACCGAGAGCGCAAAGGCGATCCGGGCGCACCTGAGAGAGTGCAGCCGCTGCCGGCGTTACTATAAGGCCTATGATACGATGAATACGCTGAACTTCCCACTGTATCGGACACCGGATATCGAGGACGCCGAGGCACGTTCCTATGAGGTACTGTCCAAGCGTCTGCGCAAGCGGCGGGTGTTTGAGATCGTGACGACGAGTGCCGCCATCGGTGCCGGTTCGATCATGCTGGCGGCGGGTGTTATCCTGCTCGTCCGCTCCCACAAGGAATGATCCAGATCTACTGCGGCACCGGCAAGGGCAAGACCACCGCAGCGCTCGGCCTGACAATGCGGGCAGCAGGTGCCGGGATGCGGGTGCTGTTCGTACAGTTTCTCAAAGGCGGTGAGACCTCCGAGCTCGCCTCGCTGGCAAGGCTGCCGGAGGTGACGGTGCGCCGCTGTGACCGGAATTACGGCTTTATCCCCCGGATGCGGGAGATGGAGCGGGTGGGCTGTACCGCCTGCCATAACAGACTGCTGGCCGGTGTTGCCGAAGCGATGCAGCAACATACCGCCGACCTGATCGTGCTGGACGAGCTGTTCGCCGCCTACAATGCGGATCTGCTCGACAGGGTCGCTGCGGAGAAGCTCGTGCAGGCATGTCCGCCGGAGATCGAGCTGGTGATGACCGGCCGGGAACCAGCGGCATGCTTCACGGATGCGGCGGATTATATCAGCGAGATCCAGGCCGTGCGGCATCCCTTTGAGAAAGGGATCTACGCCCGCAAGGGGATAGAATACTAAAACGCTCTGCTTTTCACGGCAGAGCGTTTTTCGTGTCAAATAAGCTATCCCCTCTGGCGGAGCCAAAGATGA
>JAGADP010000281.1 GCA_017828885.1 Oscillospiraceae bacterium
CCCCCTCCCCGAGGGGAGGGGGGAGATCATTTAAGGGACTGCGTCCCTTGACCTGCTTGATCTATAAAGAACCAAACTCATTTCGTAAAGGAGAAAACCATGCAGTACAGAACAGACCTTGCCGTTGAGAGACTTGCCGCCGCGCAGAATAGCCCCTGGATCGAGGAGCACCGACGGGGGAAGGCGTTTTCCGTCACGGAGATCCGCATTGCGGATGAGGAGAGCGGGCGGCCGCTCGGAAAGGGGAAGGGACGCTATATCACGCTTGAAAGTGAGGCGCTTTCCCGCTTCTCCGATGAGAATGAAGCACGGGCGCTGGAGCTGGCGGAGGAGCTGCGGGCGCTGCTCCCGGCGGAGGGCTGTGTCCTGGTGGCGGGGCTCGGAAATCCCGACATCACGCCGGATGCGCTCGGCCCGCGGACGGCGGCAGGTGTGCTGGCGACCCGGCATCTGCGGCAGGAGCTGGCCGGGGAGGAGGATTTCCTGCGCTCGCTCCGGCAGGTGAGCGTGCTCTCGGGCGGTGTCCTTGGGCAGACGGGCATCGAATCGGCGGAGCTGATCTTAGCGATCGTGCGGCAGATCGAGCCTGTGGCGGTCATCGCCGTGGATGCACTGGCCTGCTCCTCGCTCGAACGACTCGGCACGACCATCCAGATCGCCGACACCGGCATCGCACCGGGGAGCGGCGTGGCGAACCATCGCAGAGCGCTTGATGCCGCGACACTCGGCATCCCGGTCATCGGCATCGGCGTGCCGACGGTCATCGGGATGCGCACCATCGCGGAGGATCTCACCGGCAAGCGTCCGCTCCCGCTGCGGGAGGACATGATGGTCACGCCCCGCGATGTGGACAGGCTCATCACACAGGCGGCAAGGCTGCTGGCCTGCGGGATCAATCTCGCTTTGCAGCCGCAGATGAGCTATGCGGATGTGGCAGGAATTGTGACATAATTGCAATTTGTGCTAAATCCTGCTCTCAATTTGCTTCTTTTATGACATATCACACAAATATCACGAATTTAACAATTTATTTATAGATAACCTATTGCGTTTTTGCACGAAATGCTATACAATAGATACAACAGCTTAAATATTAAGCTAAAAAACGGGTAAATGAAGAATACAGATTCTCTTGAGCCTAACGGATCCCCCCCGCCGCCGAGCGGCGGCGGGGGGGAGGGCCGAGGGGGTGCTGCGCACCCTCAGACCGCTTATTTAGAGGTTCAGAGAAAAAGTAGCAAAAGACAAAGAAAAAAGAAAGAATGTGAGGGAAAGCTATGAAAATCTGGAAGAAAGCGATCTCCGCAGTGCTCTGCGCTGCGATGCTGGGTTCTGCGGCAGCTACACTGCCGGCACTCCCGGCACAGGCGACCGACACCATCGAAAATGCTTACACCTGGGACACCCTGAAAATGGGCGGTGCCGGCTTCGTTTCGGGCATTGTGACCGGTCAGAACGAGATGTACCTCCGCACGGACGTCGGCGGTGCTTATCGGTATGACTACAAGCAGAAGAGATGGGTGCAGCTCTTCGACTTCATCAACGAGGACGACAGAGGCCTCCTGAGCT
The DNA here is from genome assembly GCA_017828885.1 of Oscillospiraceae bacterium. GTDB lineage: Bacteria > Bacillota > Clostridia > Oscillospirales > Ruminococcaceae > UBA3855. The sequence goes on from JAGADP010000281.1 coordinate 1,570, forward strand.
GCAAGGGCATCGCCATTGATCCCACGGACGACATGACCGTGTATTTCCTCTGCGGCTGTGCCTATTTCTCGAATGCCAAGACCGTCATCTATAAGACGACCGACGGCGGCGAGACCTTCACCTGCGCGGATGTGACCGATATGATCCATATCCACGGCAACGGTGACGGCCGTGAGTGCATCGAGCCCATTGCCATCGACCCCGACAACCCCGATACCATCTATGCGGGCGGCGATGTGGCGACCGGTGCGTCTGCACTCATCAAGTCCACGGACGGCGGTAAGACCTGGAAGCCTGTCGAGGGCTATGACAAGCTCGGTTTCTATGCCGGTGAGATGAAGTATCCGCACTGGACAGAGCACATGGTAAGAGCCATCGAGCCCAACAAGTTTTATAATGAGCAGAACGGCGTTGCCTGCATCCTGATCGAGGACGGCAAGGTCTATGTCGGCACCTCCATCACCGGTGAGGCGAACGTCCATGTGGCAAGCGTCAAGGACGACAAGTTCGAGCCCATCGACGCGCTCCCGAATGCCAATTACCCGCTCTCCATCACCAGCGACCACAATGGCAATCTCTACTTCACCTATATTGCGGGTCTTGCGTTCAACGGTACGGCCGGCGGTGCGTACAAGTACAATATCAAGTCCGGTGAGGTCGAAAAGCTCTCGGTTTCGGACAATGCGATCGGTATGATCGAGGTCGATAAGAAAGACCCGAACAAGATGTTCGCACGTACCTGCGGTCTGTGGTCAGATCAGTGGTATGCACTCACATGGGTACAGGACGACCCCAGCACCCCTGAAAATGAGGGTACCATCGCATGGGGCGACTACTTCTACCGTTCCGATGACGGCGGCAAGACATGGCAGAATATTACGCCCGGTCACTTTGAAATGACGGAAGACACAAAATCATACAAATACCAATCATTCAATATGGGAACCAACGGCTATGACTGGATCTGGTGCAAGGCTTGTCACTGGGGCAGCGGCATCGTCATTGATCCGAGAGATCCAGAGGGTGACCGTATCCTCTTGACATCCGGTAACGGTGTATTTGCCTGCGATGATGCATGGAGTGATGAAATTCATTTCTACTTCCAGCCCGACGGCGTGGAGGAGTGCGTATCTCTGGACTTCTATTCCACGCCGGACGGTCTTGACGTGTCTGCGATCGGTGACTATGACGGCTTCGTTCACGAGGAGACAGACAAAGTGCCGAAGCAGCATTTCCCGAATATGGGCAGTACCGCTGCGATCACCATATGTCCGCAGAATACGGATATCTGGGCAAGAGTTGCCACTGCGGACAATAACAACCCCGTCAGCGGCTACTATACACTCGACCGCGGCGAGACATGGACGCAATTCACGCCGGCTTACAAGGGCGGCAAGCTCTCCATCACGGAGCTGAAGAAGGGCAAGTACAGAATCATCAATACCAACCCCTCCGGCAGCGGTGTTTCCTATTCCGATGACTGGGGTGAGACATGGAACAAGGCGGACGGCATCGATTCCAACAAGGGCGTATACACGCTTGTAGATCCGGACAATGCAGCGATCGTCTATGCATCCGGTGCGACCTACAATCAGTACTGGTCATCGGATAATACCAAGAAAGAGCCGACTTTTGACGAGTGTCACTATTCCTACTATATCAGTGAGGACTACGGCGCAACGTTCAAGGAATACCCTGTCTGCGAGTACAGCTGGGATCTGTCATGGAAATTTGAGCATACCGGCGATCCGGCATATCTGGGCAACGGTGTCATTGCCATTGCAGGTGCGAACCGCGGTCTGTATCTCATTTCCGACAAGGGCGAAAAGATCGAGAAGCTCGACAGCGTTGCCTATGCCAAGTGCGTCGGCTACGGTGCGCCTGAGAAGAAGGGCGGCGTGAACACGCTGTTCATCTACGGCAGACCGGAAGCGAACGACACCGAGGGCATCTACCGCTCCACAGACGGCGGTAAGTCCTGGGTATGCATCAACACCGAGCATCTCTATGGCGGTACCGGCAACGGCAACTACCTCACCGGCGACATGGATGAGTTCGGCAAGGTGTACATGTCTACCGTAGGCTGCGGCATCGTCTACGGCGAAGTGACCGGCTCCGAGAAGCCGCAGCCTTCGACCCAGCCGACCGAGGCTACCCAGCCCAAGACCGAGCCTACCGACAAGACCGAGGCAACCTCTGACGGCAAGATCCTCTATGGCGACGTAGATTGCAGCGGCAAGGTGGACATCGTGGATGTCATCACCCTGAACAAGAACCTCATGGTCGGCGAGGCCATCAGCGCGGACGGCAAGAAGAATGCCGACGTGGACAAGAGCGGCACGATCGACGAGACCGACGCACTGAACATCCTGAAATACGTGGTCGAGCTGATAGAGCTCCCTGTATAACCATGCTTTCCCCCAAGCCTGCATCCGAACTGCGCGGATGCGGGCTTCTTTTTTGCTACAATTTGCATGCAGAATGTAAATGAAACTACAAACTGCGGCGGAACTGTTGCAAAAGCGACAGATTTGCGTGATTCTGACGATTGCAATTTCCGGGAATGTGTGGTAAGATAGAATCATGGAAGGGGAACAGCCCCAGGAAATAAACAGATCAGGGAGGAAACGATGATGAATATGATCAAAGAAATGCTTGCTGCTGTATATGAAGCCCTTATGGAGTCCGCCGCGAAGCCCGAACGGAAAACCGGCACCCTCGCAGACATGGCAGGGTTCTACGATCCGTATGGCTCGTTTGCTGCGATGAATCCGGACATGGTGTTCTGGCCGATGCACGGTACGACCTTTAACATTTGACGATGACCTTCTTATAAAAATAGCAGGATCGCCGCTGTGCTGTGCAGGCATGGCGGCGGTTTTGTGCCCGGATATTTTTTGAAAAAACCTCTTGACAAACGGAGCGGGATGTGGTATATTGTATTTAGACGGATATCTAAATAACCGTCATTCTTTCGGCTATGTATTTAGACAGACATCTAAATAGCCGGTTTTCTTTCGCTTTTGTATTTAGACAAATATCTAAATACCACAGAACAGGAGGCAAGTATGGAAATTCTGCATTTTTCGGCTGGAACGCTGGCTGGCTATGGCGTCAGCGGCGTCTGCATGATCTTACTGGCGGTCGGCGCGGTGCTTATCTGGCAGAAGCGCACCCATGCGCCCATCCCGCCGATGGTCGCCGGTGCGGTCGTGTTCCCGGTGTTTGCACTCGGGCTCAAACTCCTACCGGCGTATTTTCTCCTCTATCACGACAACCCGGTCGCCAAGGCTGTGACGGGAAGCACGCTGCTGACGGCGCTGGTCGCCGGGGGCTTGGCAGGCGTATTCGAGGAGACGGGGCGCTTCATTGCATTCAGCCTGCTGAAAAAGAAATTCCCCGCCCGGGAGACGGCGATTTCCTACGGCATCGGGCACGGCGGCTTCGAGGCGGTCTATATCGGCGTGACCATGATCTCCTTGATCGCAATGGGCATCATGGTCAACACCGGGCATATCGACGAGCTGACCAAGGATCTTCCCCCGGCGCAGATCCCGGTGGCAATGGAGCAGATCAAAAGCTACGCTTCCCAGAGCTTCGGCATGTCGATGCTCGGCATCGTGGAACGCATCTTTGCGCTGTGTCTGCATGTGGGACTGTCCGTGATGGTGTTCCGGGCGGCGTATGACAAGCCTTGCTTCTGGCTGTATCCGGTCGCAGTCGTGCTGCATACGGCGGTGGACTTCTGCGCTGTGATGTTCAAGAGCCATGTGCTGCTGGTCGAGGCGGGATTTGCGCTGTGCAGCGTGCTTTTGCTGTTGCTGGCGATCCGGTTCCTGTACCGGACGTATGAACCGAAGGAGGCGATCGCATGAAGGACATCTGGGGCGCTATGGCAGACCCGACCCGCCGGCAGATCCTCACGCTCCTGCAAAAGCGAGACATGACCGCCGGGGAGATCGGGGAGCAGTTCGAGGTCTCCGGTGCGACGATCTCGCACCACCTCAAAATTCTGCGCGAGGCGGAGCTCATCACTGCCGAAAAGGAAAAGCAGACCATCACCTACAGTCTGAATACGACAGTATTCCAGGAGTTTCTCAAAGGGATCGCTGCCGCGTTCCATCAAGGAGGGGACGATCATGAAAACTAACACAGAAAAGACGATCTTCATCGTGGCACTGATCGCTGCTGTGGTCAATTTAGCGCTTTCGATTTTGTATATTTTGCAGCTGCCGGAACAGGTGCCGACGCACTTCGACATCAACTGGGTCTGCGACGGTTACGGCTCCCGCTGGATCGGGCTGGGCATCAGCGTGCTGGCACCGCTGGCGGCACTGAGCCTCCCGCTGTCGCTGAAAATGCAGAAGCATGAGCAGAACCGCAAGCCTGCGGCGATCATGATGCTCATCATCACCGGCTACTGCGTCGCCATCAACTGGATCGTGATGCTGGCATTCGGCAGCAAGGTGCAGCTTGGCGAGACCTATGAGAAGCCCGTGCTGGGCTGGGCGGTGCCGCTGATATTTTCGGCGATGTTCGTGGCGATGGGCAATTATCTGCCGATCCTCCGCCAGAATAACGGGCTTGGGCTGCGCATCAAGTGGACGCTCGAGAATGAGCAGTGCTGGAAGCTGACGCATCGCTTTGCGGGCAAGCTCTGGGTCATCACCGGACTGCTGCTGACAGCCGTGTCGATCATTGCGGCGGTCATCGGACTGGAAAGCGGCATCTGGATCCTGGTGCTGCTGTTTGAGATGTTTGTGGTGAATGTGGTAGTGCCGTGTATCTATGCGTATATGCATCGTGAGGGTGCGTGAGAAAAGAGAAGCTGAGGAGCGCTTTGAATGGCGCTCCTCAGCTTCTTTGCGTGATCTGTCACCGCTCAGCGGCGAGGTAGGGGACGGCTCTCTTGCAGCTGCAGCTCAGTTGGGAGAACTGTTTGTTGCCGCCCAAGGGCGGCAAGGAAAGGCATACTCGGCGGGCAAGGTAGGGGACGCTCTCTCTTGCAGAGCGTCCCCTCTTTCAAAAACAGCCC
>JAGADP010000282.1 GCA_017828885.1 Oscillospiraceae bacterium
GACGGCGGAGACACGGCTGGCAAAGTCCGCCTTCTCCTTCTCGCGTCGGAGCTGTTCGAGCTCGTCGAGCAGTGCATTGGACTGCGCCTTGGTGGACTCCACGATGCGCCCCGCCTGTGCAGCGGCACGCTCGAGGATCTCCTTTTCCTCATGGGCGGCATTGTCGCGCTTCTCCTGCCATTCGGCCTTGAGCGCTTCCGCTTCACGGCGGAGCTTTTCGGCCTCCTCGCGCTCACGCTCGAGCTCCTTGCGGGCTTCCTCGTACTGCGTGATGACCTGCTCAAAGCGGCGGTTCTCCTCGGAGATGAGCGCTTCGGCATGTTGCAGGATGACCTCCGGCACACCGAGCTGCCCGGAGATCGCAAAGGCGTTGGACTTGCCGGGAGAGCCGAAAATGAGCCGGTAGGTGGGTTTGAGCGTCTCGGTGTCGAATTCGCAGGATGCATTGATGACATCGGGCGTATCGGCGGCATAGAGCTTCAATTCCTGGTAGTGCGTCGTCACCATGAGCTTGGCGCCGAGCTGTTTTAAGTAGTCGATGACGGAGATGGCGAGCGCTGCACCCTCCACAGGGTCAGTGCCGCCCCCGAGCTCATCGAGAAGGACGAGCGTGGAGTCATCCGCCGTGTTCAAAATCTCCACCACGTTGAGTGTGTGGGAGGAGAAGGTAGACAGGCTCTGCTCGATGCTCTGGCTGTCGCCGATGTCGGCGAGGATGTGCCGGAATACCGAGACGCGGCTCCCGTCCGATACCGGGATGAGCAGGCCGCACATGGTCATGGCGGTGAGCAGTCCGGCAGTTTTGAGTGCTACGGTCTTACCGCCGGTGTTCGGGCCGGTGACGATGAGGGCGTTATGCCCTTCGCCGAGGGTCAGGTCGATCGGCACCGCCTTGCTCTGGTCGAGCAGAGGGTGCTTTGCCCGTTTCAGCTCGAGGACGCCGTCATCCGAGATGGCGGGGCGCACGGCTTTGAGCGAAGCGGCATAGTTCGCCTTCGCAAAGTAGTAGTTGAGCTCCGCACAGGTCGCATGGAGCCGCCGGAGCGATTCCGCCTCGGCGCCGACTGCGGCACAGAGCTTCTGTAAGATGCGGTCAAGCTCCTCGGCTTCGCGGCTTTCGAGCAGGCGGATGTCGTTGTTCGCCTCGACGATCTGCATCGGCTCGATGAAGATGGTCGCGCCGGAGGAGGATGTATCATGGATCAGACCGGCGACCTGGCTGCGGTATTCCGCCTTGACCGGGAGGACGAACCGCCCGTCGCGGATGGTGACATTGGTGTCCTGTAAGTAGTTCTGGATGGTCTTGTTCCGCACCATCTGCGCGAGGGTCTCACGCAGACCGGCACGCTCTTTCAGCAGCTTGCGGCGGATCTCTGCGAGGGTGGGGCTGGCGGCATCGGCGATCTCCTCCTCGGAGACGATCGAGCGCTCGAGGGTGGTCAGCAGTGCATCATTCGGCACGACCAGCGAGAAAAGATAGTCGAGCGAGGTCGCCGATTCGCTGCAATGCCCGTACCAGCCGGAGAGCGACTGCGCCTGCCGCAGCAGATCCGCCACATCGAGCAGATCCCGCAGCGAGAGCCTTGCGCCGGTGGCAGCACGGGTCACCATGTTGCAGATATCCTTGAACCCCGAAAAGGGCGGTGTACCGAACTGCATCGCCAGCCGCAGTGCATCATCGGTCTTTTCCGTCTCACGCCGCACCTCTGCAAGGTCGGTGGACGGCTTTGTGCCGAGCATCATCGCACGGCTCGTTTCATTGGAGGTGAACTCGGCGGCTTTCGCCAGCACCTTGTCCAGCTCTAAGACTTGTTCAAATGGTTGCATGGTTTCTCCTTTATTCTATGTGGGGCTTTTTGTCGGCTTTCAGCCGACTTAGGAGGGAGCTTCTCGCCCCCTCCTTGCCTCCCCTCGGCAGGAGGCTGAGCCTCCTGCACCTGCATATTACTTCCCCCCGCTTACCACCTTATAAAAATCGAGCGTCTGGAAATGGCGGTCGATGTGGTACTGCAAAAACGCCTCGGCAAAGGCATACAGCGGCTCCTGCGCCAGCTCCCCGAGTCTGAAGGCATAGATCTTCTCGAAGTCCGAAAGTACGATATGCCGCACCGCCTGCAAGGAGGCAGCCCGCATGTCGATCCAGTGTGCCATGCTTTCCGCAGGGCGGCAGTCCTTGCAGCAGAAATACCCGCCCTCGACCGAGAACGAGAGCTCTGCCGGGAGATAGGTCCCGCATGTCCGGCACATCACCACATCCGGCATGAAGCCGAGCAGCGATGCCGCCCGCAGCTCAAACACCGCCTTGATATGCGCCGTGGGATATGTCCCCTCGGAGAGATAGTGCAGGCTGTTGAGCATCAGCCGCAGCAGCTCCGGCGTACCGGCTCTGGGGAGTACGGAAAAGCCGATGATCTGGGAGAAATACGACGCCAGCGCCACCGCCGGCACCGAACTGCGCAGCCCGTAAAAAATATGGATGGGCGAGACGCTGTTCAAAATGCGTGCCCGCCCGTGTTTCTTATCCGCAAGGCTGAACTGCGAATACGCAAAGAGCTGCGTGGCGCTGCCGGTCTTGCTTGTGATCTTGGCGGCGCCCTTGACGAGCACCTCGATCACGCCATATTCTGCGGTGAGGATGTCAATGAACCTGTCCTGCTCCCCCACCGGCGTCTGTGACAGCACGACGCCCTTCACATTCAGCATGTTCCAGCTCCTTTATGGCAGCGTAGGCCAGATAATCCGCCACGCTGCCGCTTGCTTCAAAATCTTCCCAATCCATGTTGCAGACCTCCTTTATAGGGCAATACCTCACAAAGACCGCCTGACGGCTCAGCACGTCATCTGCTTGCATCTTTTCCGCCATCTTGCCCAAAAGCGCCTTGCCATACAGCGAGTATGGCTGCGTCGCTTTTGTCCAACCTGACGAAAAACCTGACTGCGCATCTGACGCACTGTCCTTTGCGCGGTATTGCCTTTGGGATAGTATCTGCAAAAATCATGGATTTATGTCTCATGCGCTTCGATCTGCAAAAAACGACTTTTTGAGCCCATCAGCGGAAGCAAAAAGATGCCAGCCCGGGCTCCGGGCTCACTCCTCCGTTAAGCCAAAGCTCCGGATGAGTCCTTCCTTGTTGCGCCAGTCTTCCTTGACCTTGACGAAGCATTTCAGGTTGACCTGGATCTCGAAGAAGCGTTCGAGATCCCGCCGTGCAGAGGAGGCGATCTTCTTGAGCATGGCACCGTTCTTGCCGATGATGATGCCCTTGTGGGTCTCGCGTTCGCAGACGATGACCGCATCAATATCGAGCAGATCCTTGTCGTCACGTTCCGACATCTTCTCGATGGTGACGGCGATGCCGTGGGGCACCTCGTCATTGAGCAGTCGCAGGAGCTTCTCACGGATCATCTCCGCCGCCAGCACGCGCTCCGGCTGGTCGGTGAAGGAATCATCCGGGAAGAAGTGGACAGAGGGCTGCGCCAGCTCTGCCGCCACGTTCATGATCTCGTCGAGGCCGTCCTTTTCGGCGGCGCTGACCGGGATGATGGCGTGCGGATGATAGGTGTTCTCGATCTTCAGGAGCAGCGGCATCATCTTCGACTTGTCTTCGAGCAGATCGACCTTGTTGACGATGACGATGCACCGGATCTTCCGGTCGGTGATGGTTTTCAGCATCTGCTCATCCTGCTCGTGGAGCCCCTTGGTGCAGTCGATGACATAGAGCACCGCATCTGCATCCGTCGCCGAGGTCTCGGCGGCCTTCATCATGTGCGCCGAGAGCCGGGTGCGCCCCTTGTGCAGACCGGGTGTGTCGATGAAGACATACTGCGTCTCATCCTTCGTGAGGATGCCGGTGATGCGGGTGCGCGTGGTCTGGGGCTTGCTGCTGACCGAGGCGATCTTCTCGCCGATCAGGGCATTGAGCAGCGTGGACTTTCCGGCGTTGGTGCGGCCGGAAAGCGTGAGAAAGATCGACTTTGTCATGCCTGATCCTCGCCGTTGTTGATATAGGTCAGCTCACGGGAGATGCCGAGCTTTTCGAGCACGGACTCCTCCTTCTCGCGCATGATGCGCTCGTCGAGCGGGCTCTTCTCATGGTCGTAGCCGAGGAGATGGAGCATGGAGTGTACGGTGAGGAACCCGATCTCACGGGAGAGCGAGTGACCGTAGATATTTGCCTGCTTCACAGCCGTCTCGATGGAGATGACAACGTCGCCGAGCAGCACATTGCCTGTCTCGGTGTCGATCTCGCGGGTGCCGTCCTCGCCTGTGAGCGGGAACGAGAGCACGTCGGTCACGCTGTCTTTGCCGCGATAGGCCTTGTTCAGGTTCTGGATCTCCTGGTTGGAGACGAAGGATACGCTGACCTCGGCATTGTCCGTGAAGCCCTCGGAGATGAGGACTGCGTGACAGCAGCGCCGGATCAGAAGGCGGATGCCGGATGGGATCTTGACGGCGTTCTGATTGTTTTTGATGCTGACTTTGAGTTTACCTGACTGCTGCATTAGTGTTTTCTCCCTTCCTGGTAGTAGGCCTCATAGGCCTTGATGATGTCCTGTACGAGCTTGTGCCGTACAACGTCCTTTTCCGTAAAGCGTATCTGGGCGATGCCGTCCACACGCTTTAATACCTTCATTGCCTCGATCAGACCGGACTTGCGCTTTTCAGGCAGGTCGATCTGGGTGATGTCACCGGTGATGACCATTTTGCTGCCCTCACCGAGGCGTGTGAGGAACATCTTGATCTGCTCGGAGGTCGTGTTCTGCGCTTCATCGAGGATGATGAACGCATCATCGAGCGTCCGGCCGCGCATGTAGGCGAGCGGTGCCACCTCTATAATGCCCTTTTCCATATGGCGGGCAAAGGTCTCGGCGCCGAACATATCAAAGAGCGCATCATAGAGCGGCCGCAGGTACGGATCGACCTTGTCCTGCAGGTCGCCCGGCAGGAAGCCGAGCTTCTCGCCTGCTTCCACGGCGGGGCGGGTGAGGATGATCTTCTGCACCTCGTGCGCTTTGAAGGCTTTGACGGCAAGCGCCACCGCAAGATAGGTCTTGCCGGTACCGGCGGGTCCGATGCCGAGCGTCACGGTGTGCTTCCGGATGGCATCGACATAGTGCTTCTGTCCGACGGTCTTGGGTCTTACGACCTTGCCGGAGACAGTGACACAGATGCCGTCGCCGTCGAGCGTCCGGACGGATTCCGCTTCGCCGTCCTCGACCATCGAGAGACAGTAGCGGACGGTCTGCTCCGTGAGATGGCTCCCCTTGCGCGCCAGCTCACCGAGGAGCCGCAGCGCAGAGGCTGCCTTGCTGACCTGCTCCGGTTCACCGCTGATCTGGATGTCCGCACCCCGGCAGAAGAGCACCACGTTGTACTCCCGCTGGATGGTGAGCAGGTTCTCGTCGCAGCTCCCGAGCACGGCCTGGAGCTCGGCGGGCTGTTCAAAACTGATGGTTGTTTCTGACATAGGATCTCCTGTTGTTTCACATTAGGCATGGCTGTCCTGACCGGCAGCCAATGACCCATGATTATTATACACCGAAACAACTAAAATGTCAATAAGGCAAGGTGAAAATTTTGTTGCTTTTAGGTAAAATTTTCAGGTACGGCGCAGATTGTTGAAAATTATTTGAAAAAACCCTTGACAAACCGGCAGAAATCGGGTATAATAATCTACGAAAACAAAGCAGACACCTTGTGCCTCACCGTCTGACCCGGGACTCCGGTGCCGAAACGGTCAATATTTCTTCGATGCAGAGTAGGGGATACGCATGTCCTGTCCTGCGGGAAAGAGATCGGTAGGGTGCAATTGTTTGCACTCTTTTTTGTTTTAAATTAACATGCTTGGGGGTGCCCGCAATAAGTAAGGAAACAAAGGACATTCAGATCAATGAAATGATCCGGGACAAAGAGATCCTGGTCATTGACACTGACGGATCGAAGCTCGGCATTATGTCGGCAAAGGACGCACAGAAGCTCGCGATCGAGAAGAATCTCGACCTGGTCAAGATCGCTCCGCAGGCCAAGCCGCCTGTGTGCCGTATTCTTGACTTCGGCAAGTATCAGTTCGAGCAGCAGAAGCGCGAAAAGGAAGCCAAAAAGAATCAGAAGGTCATGTCCATCAAGGAGATCAGAATGTTCTCCGCGATCGACACACATGATTTCGAGACAAAGGTGAATCAGGCGATCAAGTTCCTGAAATCCGGTGATAAGCTCAAGGTTTCTGTACGTTTCAGAAAGCGTGCGATTGCCCATCCGGAGCTGGGAGCAGAACTGCTTGACCGCTTCAAGGACGCATGTGCTGAGTTCGGTACGGTGGAAAAGCCTGCCAAGATGGAAGGCCGCAGCATCGTGATGTTCATATCCCCGAAGGCATCCAAGTAAGCATACCAAGTAAAAGGAGGAGCTATTATCATGGCAAAGAAAGTGAAGGTTAAAACACATTCCGGCGCGAAGAAGCGCTTCAAGATGACCGCTAACGGCAAGCTGAAGTATCAGCACACCAACAAGCGCCACAGACTGACCCAGAAGGACACCAAGCGCAAGAGAATCGCAAGAGGTGCAGGCGTTGCAGACGTGACCAACGCACCGACCCTCAAGAAGCTGGTTCCGTATCTGTAAGCCGTCAGGCCGAAACGAACGTACAAAGACAAGGCAGACACCGGTCTCCGGTTGCTCTGCAAGAATATTCTGGAGGTAGATAACTATGGCACGTGTTAAGGGTGCAATGATGACTCGCAAGAGAAGAAATAAAACACTGAAGCTGGCAAAGGGCTACTTCGGTGCCAAGAGCAAGCATTTCAAGATGGCCAAGCAGGCCGTTATGAAGTCCGGCCAGTATGCATACATCGGCAGAAAGCAGAGAAAGAGAGACTTCCGTCAGCTCTGGATCACCAGAATCTCTGCTGCTGCTAAGCTCAACGGCATGAACTATTCCACCTTCATGAACGGCTGCAAGAAGGCTGGTATCACGCTGAACAGAAAGATGCTCTCCGAGATCGCCATCCATGATGCAGAGGGCTTCGCAGCTATCGTAGCACAGGCTAAGGCTGCGCTTTGATTTGCGGTTAAAATCGGACCACGCTCTTTCTCATGCGTAAAGAGCGTGGTTTTGGTGTTTTTTGATGAAAAAACAGGAGGGGGCAGAGCGGCATGGAGCAGCAGACGGTCATCACATCGAAGGACAATTCCCTGATACGCCGTTATCGGCGCATCTGCGAGGATAAACGCTATCGGAACACCGAGCATGTCTTTGCAGCAGAGGGGCTGCGGCTCGTCTGTGAGGCCTTGCAGGAGGGGCATTGCGCATCGCTGTATGTCACCGAATCTGCCTATGAGAAATATGCAGACCAGCTCCGTGACGGCATCACAAAGCCCGTCATCATCTCGGATGCGCTCGGGAATTACCTCTCCGAGACAGAGCATCCGCAGGGGGTATTTGCGCTCTGCTACACCACCCGGACGTCCCTCGGCAAGGACAGTCTGCGCAGGAACGGACGCTATCTGGTGCTGTATGGATTGCAGGATCCCGGCAATATGGGGATGATCCTGCGGACGGCGGATGCCTTCGGGATCGACGCTGTGCTTACGTACCAGTGCTGCGATGTGTTCAGTCCCAAGGTCGTGCGCGCCACGATGGGGGCCATCTTCCGGATGTCTGTGATCGACGCACCGGCAGCGCCTGCTATCCGGCTGTTTTTCGAGGAAAAGGGCATCCGCTCCTATGCGGCAGTGCTCCACCCGGACGCCATGCCCGTGACGAAAAGCAAGCTCGGCAAAGGCTGTGCCGTGTGGATCGGCAACGAGGGCAACGGGCTCCCGCCGGAGGCAGTCGATGCCTGTGAGGAAAAGCTCATCATCCCGATGCAGGGCAATGCCGAATCCCTCAACGCCGCGATGGCCGCGGGCATTTTGATGTGGGAAATGGTGCGGAAGTAGTGGGCAGTGGCGAGTGTTTAGTGATTCGTGTTTAGTGGACAGATCAGTCTATCACGAAATTAAAAAGGGCGGGTCAAGGGGCGCAGCTCCTTAAAACCCGATCCTCCCCCGCGTCCGGGTGACTCCCCACAGTGTGGGGAGATGTCCGAAGGACAGAGGGGACGGGCGCCAGTTAGGCGAGGTGCCGCCGAACGGCGGCGGAGGGGGCTCTTTCATGGTTCTGAGGAGTTGTATCAGGGAATTGAGGTGAACAGGAAATGGAAGAAAAAAGTACGCTCTACTGGCTGTTGCTGGTGATGATCTTCGGCGTGGGCAGCACCCGGCTGCACAGTGCGCTGCGGAACTGCGAAAGTGCCAGAGAGCTGTACTATACACTGCATGATCCGGATTGCAGTCTGCTGACAGACAATGAACGGCAGAGGCTCC
>JAGADP010000283.1 GCA_017828885.1 Oscillospiraceae bacterium
CAATTGTTGATTACGGCGCTGGCAACATTTTCAGCGTAAAAAATGCGCTGGATTACCTCGGCATGGAGAGTAAGCTGACGGATGACCCGGCGGAGATCGAGGCGGCCGATGAGGTCATTCTCCCGGGCGTTGGCGCTTTCCCGGCTGCGATGAAGATGCTCGATGCCAAGGGTCTGATCCCGGTCCTGAAAACGGAAGCGCAGAAAAAGCCGCTGCTCGGTATCTGCCTTGGTATGCAGATGCTCCTCGAAAAGAGCTATGAATTTGAAGAGTGCTACGGTCTGGGGCTGATCCCCGGCACCGTTGAGCGCATTGATGCCCCCGGGCTCATCATCCCGCACATGGGCTGGAATAAGCTCGAAATGGGCATACCCTGCCCGCTGCTGCAAAATCTGCCGGAGGAGAGCTATGTTTACTTCGTGCATTCCTATGCGGCGAAGAACTGCGACAAGAGCCTTGCGGCGTGGGTCGAGTACGGCGGCAAGGTGCCGGCAATGGTCTATGACGGCGGCAATGTCTTTGGGGCGCAGTTCCATCCGGAGAAATCCGGCGAGGTGGGCTTACAGATCCTGCGCAATTTCGGCGCACTGAAAGGCTGAGCGTATGAAACAGCTTGAATGCGCAGTATGCGGCGTTCTGATGAAGGAAGCCGAGTTCGACATGGGGCTTTCCTGCATCCGGACGAAGGAACCATACGCCATGCCGAAGACCTATCATGCAGATGCATGGTTCTGCCCGAAATGCGGGAAGATCGAATTCTACGCAAGACTTCCGGAAGCAGACAAGAAGAATAGCTGAAAGGGAACTACCTATGATTATTTTACCTGCAATTGACATTAAGGACGGCAACTGTGTGCGGCTCGTCCGGGGCGATTACGGCACGGCGCACAAGGTCGCGGAGGACTACATGCAGACGGCGCAGAGCTTCGTGAAGGCGGGCGCAGAATGGATCCATATGGTCGATCTGGACGGCGCCAAGGACGCCAAGCCCGTGAATACAGACATTTTCCTCGATGTGGCAAAGAACACGCCCCTGAAAGTCGAGATCGGCGGCGGTATCCGCACGATGGAGACGATGGAGCTGTACCTCTCCGGCGGCATTTCCCGGGTAATACTGGGCAGTGTGGCGCTGAAAAATCCGGCGCTCGTGGAGGAAGCTGTCAAGGAATACGGTGAGCGCATCGCGGTCGGCATTGATGCCAAGAACGGCTTTGTGGCTGTGGAGGGCTGGCTGGATGCATCCACGGTGGACTATATCTCACTTGCACAAGAGATGGAGAAGATGGGCGTCAAGACTGTCATTTTCACGGACATCTCCAAGGACGGCACGCTCTCCGGCGTCAAGGCAGAGCAGCTGAAGGCGCTGCATGATGCCGTTTCGATGAATGTCATCGCCAGCGGCGGCGTCCACACGATGGAGGACATCCGCATCTGCCAGAAGATGGGGCTGTACGGCACCATCGCAGGCAAGTCGCTCTATCAGGGAACGCTGGATCTGGCAGAGGCAGTCGCTTATACGAGGGAAAACTGATGCCCCGGCGTATCACAAGCCCTGTGCCGGATCCGGATCGTGATGCGGCATTGTATGCATGGCATGGAGTGGAAACAGAGGCGGATCTGACCGCATTGCAACAGGCTGCTGCGGCGTTTCATGATGCCGTGATCTCCGGGATGGAGCTGGAGACCGGCTGCCGGTATGCAGCAGGGGAGGGGATGTATCTTCCCTCTGCGCCGGAAGGGCAGTTGCTGCTGTACGTCGATAGCGACTGGTTCGGTCGGATGGAGTTGGCATTCTCCGGTGTGCGGAGCTTCCGCTTTCAGCCTTATACGGAGAACTTTTTTCCGGAGATACAGGAGGCTTTTGTCAGCTTTCGCACCGATCTGCTCGGAAAAACACGGGATGACCGGATGATCGTCTGGGCGGACGGCTGTTTTGATCCGTTTGTGCCGGAGAGACTGGATCTTCGCAGTGTTCCGACATCGTATATCATTGCGCATGAGCTGCAATGGCGGCTGTTGCAGGAATCGGAGGAGTAGGCATGAAAAATAGCAAACAATGCCCGAAATGCGGCAGCACAGATATTATCGTTTTTATGAATGACGGCTATCCGGAAGGTGCCCATCACGGTATCATGACCGGTATTACCATCATGTCCACTGTTCCGCTGCACCGTTATATCTGCTGCAACTGCGGCTATACGGAGCAATGGGTCAACCGGAGCAACATCGGGAAGCTGAAACAATGCAAGAAGGCAAAGCCGATCAATAAATAAAGGAGGGCTACAATGCTCGCAAAACGAATCATCCCCTGTCTCGATGTGCGTGACGGCAGGGTTGTCAAGGGCGTGAATTTCGAGGGGATCCGTGAGGTCGGTGATCCGGTGGAATGCGCCGCAGAATATAACAAGCAGGGTGCGGACGAGATCGTCTTCTACGACATCACAGCTTCCCACGAGGGGCGTGGCGTGATGCTCGATGTGGTGCGTGAGACGGCAAAGCGTGTCTTTGTCCCGCTGACCGTCGGCGGCGGCATCAAGACCGTGGACGACATCCGCGAAACGCTCCGTGCGGGTGCGGACAAGGTGTCCGTCAACTCGCAGGCGGTGCAGAATCCGCAGCTCATCAAGGACGGTGCGGATATTTTCGGCAGCCAGTGCATCTGCGTCGGCATTGATGCCAAGAAAACGCCGGCAGGGAACTGGACGGTCTACATCAACGGCGGCCGTATCGACATGGGGCTCGACCTTCTCGATTGGGTGAAGCAGATCGAGCAGCTCGGGGCAGGGGAGATCTGCCTGAACTCCATCGACACGGACGGCGTGAAGGGCGGCTTCGATCTGCCGATGCTCAAAGCTGTGGTCGATTCCGTGAGCATCCCGGTCATCGCATCGGGCGGCGCCGGAAAGCTGGGCGACTTTGCCGAGGCATTCGAGAAGACCGACTGTTCGGCGGCGCTTGCAGCATCGCTGTTCCATTTTCGGGAACTGACCGTGCAGCAAGTGAAGGACGATTGCCGCAGCAAGGGCATTATTGTCAGATAGGAGGAGACACATGCTGCTGTATTGCAGAATCAAGGACGAGATCATCTGCCTCGATCATGTGGCGCATATCTATTCTGCGGATCTCACCATGAAATCCGGCAGACAGAAAGCCGGTATCAAGATCCAGTTTGATTTCAACTGCGGCGATGAGAAGGAGAATTCCACAGTCATCAGCTTCGAGACCGAGGAGGAGCGGAACCGTGTCATGGATCGCCTGCAATCGGTACTGGGCGCTTCCAAGCTCGGATAACGATGCTGTATGCGACCTATTCCGGCAGGGAAGAGGCGGCCATCCGGCAGGGGATCGCTGCCATCCGGGCGTACTTCACGAATGCGGATGAGCAGGAAAAGAAGAACCTGCTGTTTTGCCTGGACAGGTTCCTTGATCCGTGGTTCGGGTATCAGCTCCCCTATGCGGAGGAGATCTACCTTTTTTTAGAGGAGATCGTGATTTCGGACGAGAGCCTGGACGTCAAGGAAGATGCGCTCGGGCTGCTTGTGGATTACGGAACGGTTTCCGCTATCCTGGAACAGAACCTTGACCGTGTGCCGGAGAAACTGCGGTTCGATGCCAAACGATGCATCGCCGAAATGAAAGGAGTGTACTACATGGGCTTTGATCTGAATGATCTGGACAAGTATTTTGTGAAAGCCGAGCTGATCCCCGCCATTGCGGTGGATGTGAACACCAAGCAGGTGCTCATGCTCGCTTATATGAACAAGGAGAGCCTGCGGAAAACGCTGGAAACAGGCTATACCTGGTACTGGAGCCGTTCCCGCCAGGAGCTCTGGAACAAGGGGGCGACCTCCGGGCATCTGCAAAAGGTCGTGTCCATCTTTGCGGACTGCGACAATGACACGCTGCTCGTAAATGTGGAGCAGACGGGAAAGGCGTGCCATACGGGGCATTATTCCTGCTTCTTTACACAGATCTACGGCGAACCTGATGTGAACGGAGGTGAATGAGATGCTGTGCTGCAAGAAAAAGGGAAATGAAAAGTCCAAGAAGTGTTGTGTTTTCGGCAAATGCTGCAACAAGAAGAACAAGAAGAAGTCTTCGCTGAAGGCCGAACTCGTCAAGAAGCTGCTCTATGCAGGTGCATTTGCGCTGCTGCTCTTCGTGATCGAGAAGGCTGCTGAGAAGCTGAATGAAGAAGAATAGTCACAAACAATAGCTCTCCTGAATATCCTGTACCAAGGGCTGCACCAGCATCCCTTCAGTACAGAACAGGAGGGCTATTATGAGTTACGATACCAATTTACCGGGCGATCCGGCACCTCGTCAGGATGCGGCTGTCCCGGTCAAGGTGAGCCGGGTGTTCGACAGCTGTTCCGACCGTGACTGCCTGACCAACGTGCCGGTCATCCTTGATGCAGGGGAGCTGCCGGCCAGTGTTCAGCTCGTCAAGTGCAAATGTGTGCGCGTGCAGGATGTTTGTATGCGGCTGGAACCGGTGCCGTTCAACCGCGGGTTCTATAACATTGACCTGACTTTTACATTCCGGGTGGAGCTGCTCTGCTATGATCATGCGTGTGATACGCCGCAGCTCATGGCGGGTACGGTGTACGCCAGCAAGAGCTGCATTCTCTACGGCTCCGAATCAAATACGCAGACGTTCTCGAACAACGGCTACAGCATCGGCACCACGAATAGCTGCTGTGAGGCGGTGAATCTCCCGACGGCCAATGTGCAGGTGGTGCCGCCGCTTGCGCTTGAGACTAAGATCGGCTCCGTCTGCAAGCAGTGCCCGGGGGATACCGTGCCGCAGACGATGCGTACCGTCGTCATGACACTTGGGCTCTTCTCAGTCATTGAGCTTTCAAGGCCTGTGACGCTCCTTGTGCCGACCTATGATTACACCATCCCGACCAAGGAATGCACCGCCGATCCGGAGACGCCATGCGCCGTCTTTGACCGGATGCGTTTCCCGACGGAGGAATTCTCTCCGCTGACACTTTCGGACAGTGCTCCGGCTTGCGGCTGCACAGACGAAGTGTACGGAAGCTGAATACAAAAAGAGAGCCGGGAAACCGACTCTCTTTCTTTACATATTATAAGCTGATCAATAAGCCAGCTTCTCCTCGAGCCACTTCTCGAGCTCAGTGATGGGCATTCTGACCTGCTCCATGGTATCGCGGTCACGAACCGTTACGCAGTTGTCGCTCTCCTTGGTTTCGAAATCGTAGGTGATGCAGAACGGCGTACCGATCTCATCCTGACGGCGATAGCGCTTGCCGATAGAGCCAGCATCGTCGAAGTCGATGTTCCACTTCTTGGACAGGGACTCAAATACGACCTGTGCATCCGCAGACAGCTTCTTGGACAGCGGCAGTACAGCAGCCTTGAACGGCGCCAGTGCCGGATGGAGATGCATTACGACACGAACGTCCTCCTTGCCCTTTTCATCCACAAGCTTCTCCTCGTCATAGGCTTCCGTCACAATGGACAGGAACAGACGCTCTACGCCGAGAGACGGCTCGATAACATAGGGGATGTACTTGGAGTTGTCCTCCGGGTCGAAGTATTCCATCGACTTGCCGGAATGGGTCTGGTGCTGGGTGAGATCGTAGTCAGTACGGTCAGCAACGCCCCAGAGCTCGCCCCAGCCGAACGGGAACAGGTACTCGAAGTCGGTCGTTGCCTTGGAGTAGAAGCACAGCTCCTCCGGATCATGGTCGCGCAGGCGGATGTTCTCCTCCTTGATGCCCAGACCGAGCAGGAAGTCGCGGCAGTAGCCTCTCCAGTACTGGAACCACTCCAGATCCGTGCCGGGCTTGCAGAAGAACTCGAGCTCCATCTGCTCGAACTCACGTACACGGAAGATGAAGTTGCCGGGCGTGATCTCGTTACGGAAGGACTTGCCGACCTGAGCCACACCGAAGGGGACCTTCTTGCGGGTGGTTCTCTGGATGTTCTGGAAGTTCACGAAGATACCCTGTGCTGTCTCCGGACGGAGATACAGCTCAGACTTGGAGTCCTCGGTAACGCCCTGGAAGGTCTTGAACATCAGGTTGAACTGTCGGATGTCGGTGAAATCGCACTTGCCGCAGTTAGGGCAGGGGATCTGCTTGTCACGGATGTACTCAACCATCTGCTCGTTCGACCAGCCGGCAGGATTGGTGCCGTCAAAGTCCTCGATCAGGTTGTCAGCTCTGTGACGGGTCTTGCAGGCCTTGCAGTCCATCAGCGGATCAGAGAAGCCGCCGAGGTGACCGGAGGCTACCCAGGTCTGCGGGTTCATCAGGATGGCAGAATCCAGACCTACGTTATAAGGGCACTCCTGGATGAACTTCTTTCTCCAGGCGTTCTTGATATTGTTCTTCAGCTCCACGCCAAGCGGGCCGTAATCCCATGTATTGGCAAGACCGCCGTAGATCTCCGAACCGGCATATACATACCCTCTCGACTTACAAAGATCTACGATCTTATCCATGCTTTTTTCGTTGTTGCTCAGCATTTGTATTCCTTCTTTCCATAGATTTGCTGCCGCTGGATGCGGCAGACCATATCTCATTATACTATATAATAGGAAAAATGTCAAGTAAAATTGCGCAATCGGGAGGAGAAACCTGTTATATGTCTTTCCGTCCGAGCTCCCAGAAGGCGACTGCACTGGCAGCGGCTACATTCAGGGAATCTACACCCTCTGCCATCGGGATGATGACGGTGTAGTCCGCCTCCCGGATGGTCGTGTCGCAGAGACCTTCGCCCTCGGTGCCAAG
>JAGADP010000284.1 GCA_017828885.1 Oscillospiraceae bacterium
GGGAATTCCCGGATAGTATCGTAAGGGGGATATTTATCATGAAGCACACAAAAATCGCAGCAGCGCTGACGGCAGCCATGCTGCTCGGGAGCATGACATCTGCCATGCCGGCGATCGCAGAGGGCGGCGAGACGCTGCTCAGCACCGGATTTGAGGACGGTGTCGGCGCATGGATGGGCTTTGGCCCGGCGGATGTCTCCGTCAGCAATAATATGTGGCACGAGGGCAAGCAGTGCCTTTACATCGGCGGCAGAACCGAGAACTGGCAGGGCGCCTTCTGTTCGATGGAGGGCACGCTGACAGCCGGCAGTACCTACAGCTTCTCCGCCTATGTCAACTGCAAGGCAGGCGATACCGTTCAGCTCATGCTCAAATATACGGACGGCGAAGGCGAGCAGTACAAGGAGATCGGCTCCGCCTCCGGAGAGTGGGCGCTGATCGAGGAGGACTATGCCATCCCGAGCGGCGTGAAGGACATCCTGATCTACTTCCAGACTGCCGAAGGTTCCAATGACTTCCAGGTCGATGATGTCAAGGTCACCGGTCAGGCTTCCTGGGCAAAGGGCATGCTGGAGGAGGAGCCGCTCAAGGACATCTATGCCAACTACTTCAAGATGGGCTGTGCAGCAACGCCCGATGAGCTTTCTTCGCCCATTTCGCAGGACATCGTGAAACGGCATTTCAACTCGCTTACCATCGGCAACGAGCTGAAACCTGACTATGTGATGAATCAGACTATGACCCTCGCCAGCGGCAGCAATACGCAGGTCGCTGTATCGCTCGACAAGGCACGCTCTCTGCTCAGCTTCTGTGAGAAGAATCACATTCCGATCCGTGGTCATGTCCTCTGCTGGTACAGCCAGACGCCGCAATGGTTCTTCAAGGAGGGCTTCAAGGATGACGGTGCCTTCGTCTCCAAAGAGATGATGCAGACCCGTCTGGAAAACTACATCCGGCTCCTGTTCGGTCAGATCCAGGTTGAATTCCCGGATCTCGAGATCTACTGCTGGGATGTGGTGAACGAGTGCTACCTTGACAAGGGAAACCTCCGTCCCGCAGGCACGGACACCCAGAAGGAGGAGTCCCTCTGGTCGATGATCTACGGCGATGACACCTATATCGACGATGCGTTCACCTATGCCAGAATGTACGCACCGGAGGGCACCAAGCTCTTCTACAACGACTTCAACGAATATATCCCGGAGAAGCGGGATGCCATCTACAACAAGGTCAGCAGCCTGAAAGCCAAGGGGCTGATCGACGGTGTCGGCATGCAATCACACCTTGATGTCAGCTATCCGGACGCAAGCCTGTACCGTCAGGCGATCGACAAGTACAACGAGCTCGGCCTTGAGATCCAGATCACGGAGCTCGACATCACCGACTACGATTCCGGTGCCGATTCCCAGAGCGTAGCCAATGCCTACAAGAAGATCATGAAGGAGATCGTGGATGCCAAGAAGTCCGGCGCCAACATCACGGCGGTCGTCTTCTGGGGCATCACGGACGGCACGAGCTGGCGCAAGAAGGGCTATCCGCTGCTGATGAATGCGGACTATTCCCCGAAGAAGGCATACTATTCCGTCAAGAACGCCATCCCGGAGAGCGAATGGGGCAAGGCAGAGGAGCCGACCGACCCGCTGCCGACTGAGACAGTGGGACCGACGCAGCCGACGGAGCCCACGGACGGCAAGGTGCACCTCAAGCCCGGTGACGTCTATGCAGACGACAAGGTCAATGTACAGGACATCATCCTGATGACCAAGTATCTGCACGGCCTCACTGACAAGGCGATCGAATACCCGGTGTTCCCGGAATACGTCGCATCGGGCACGCCGTGGGATCTGAACGATGACAATGAATGCGACATCTTCGACCTCGGTCTGCTCAAGCGGAAGGTCATGGAGGGCCAGGCCGACCCTGATCTGGGCTAAGCAGAATAACTGACGATCCATGCACAGAAAGGAGCGATCCACATGACCCAGCAGCAGCACGATCAGCTACAGTCCATCATCCGGAATGCACGCAGGCTCGTCTTTTTCGGCGGCGCAGGCGTTTCCACCGAGAGCGGTATCCCGGACTTCCGCAGCGTGGACGGATTGTACAACCAGAAGTACAAATTCCCGCCCGAGACCATCCTCTCCCGCACGTTCTTTGACCGGCACACGGAGGAGTTCTACCGCTTCTACCGCGACAAGATGCTCTGCCTCGATGCAAAGCCCAATGCCGCCCACAAGAAGCTGGCCGAGCTCGAGGATGCAGGCATTCTCTCCTGCATCGTGACCCAGAACATCGACGGTCTGCACCAGGCTGCCGGGAGCCGCACCGTGGACGAGCTGCACGGCTCCGTCCACCGGACTTACTGCATGAAATGCGGTGCGCTCTACGATGCGGCGTGGATCCTGCACAGCGAAGGTGTCCCCTGCTGTGAGAAATGCGGCGGCCTTGTCAAGCCGGATGTGGTGCTGTATGAGGAAGGACTGCCGAATGACACAGTCGATCACGCTGTGCAGTCCATTGCACAGGCGGACGTACTCATCGTCGGCGGCACCTCGCTGAACGTCTACCCGGCGGCAGGCTTCCTGCGCTATTTCCATGGGAGTCATCTCATCATCATGAACCGGGATGCTACCTCTGCCGACGATCAGGCGGATCTCATCATCCGCGACAAGATCGGCGAGGCGCTGTCCACGATCGAACTGAACTGAGGAACTTACTGAATATAGTACACAGGCAGGAGGGGCTTTTTGCTCCTCCTGCTCTGATGAAAGACAGAAATACAGAATGGAGGACAACACTATGATACTTGATCGCTGTCAGGGCTGTCTCATTGGCGGCGCTGCGGGCGATGCGCTCGGTTATGAGGTCGAATTCAACCGCCTCCGCGAGATCGTCAAGCGCTTCGGAAAGGACGGCATCACGGAATATGTACTGCACCACGGAAAGGCCGTCTTCTCGGACGATACACAGATGACGCTGTTCACCGCCGAGGGACTGCTCCTGGCTGAGGAGCCGACCTTTGCCGACTACCATGCCGGGATCCGGCGGGCATATAAGGATTGGTTCCGCACGCAGACAGAGCGTTTCCCGCTGAATGATGCACAGGCCGCGCACTCGAAGCTGCTCCGGATGCCGGAGCTCTTTGCACATCGCGCACCCGGCAACACCTGCCTGAGCGCCATCGAGGGCGGCTGCGACGGCTCGGTCGCAGAGCCGGTCAACCATAGCAAGGGCTGCGGCGGCGTGATGCGTGTGGCGCCGATCGGGCTGCTCTCCCCGGACAGATTCCCGGAGGACGACAGCGACCGCCTCGGCGCAGAGGCGGCGGCGCTGACCCACGGGCATGACCTCGGCTATCTGCCGGCGATGCTGCTCGTCCACATGGTGCGCAAGCTCGTGTATGCGGACATGACGATGCATGAGGCAGCCGAAAGTGCCCTCGAAGCCGTGCAGCGGCTCTACCCGGATGCCAAGCACCTCAAGGATCTCATCAAGCTGGTGAAAACCGCCGTCAAGCTGGCGGATGACCCGAAGATCACCACTGTCAAGGCCTACAAGACGCTCGGCGAGGGCTGGGTCGGCGATGAAGCACTCGCCATCGCGCTGTTCTGTGCCGTGCGGTTTGAGGAGGATTTCGACGCCGCCATGATCGCATCCGTCAACCACGACGGCGACAGCGATTCCACCGGCGCTGTCTGCGGCAATCTGCTTGGGGCAAGGCTCGGCCTGAACGCCATCCCGCAGAAGTACATCCTGAACCTCGAGCTCCGCAGCACCCTGATGCAGATGGCAGCAGAGCTGGCGGGGTGATGCGGCTTTTCGCTGCCCTTGACATTTCCGCCAAAATCGTGTATAATAGACCTGTGAGCAGACTATGCGATAGCGTGGACGTCTATAGTTCATGAGGAAAGTCCGGGCATCACAGAGCAGGATAGCTGCTAACGGCAGCCGAGGGCGACCTTAGGGCCAGTGCAACAGAAAAGAAACTGCCGCATTCGTGCGGTGAGGGTGGAATGGTGAGGTAAGAGCTCACCAGAGTACAGGAGACTGTACTGCTGTGTAAACCCTATCCGATGCAACGCCTAATGGGATCCTCCGCCACAACGCTGGCTCGGCGGGCGGTCAGGATCTGGGCGGCTCCAGCCATAGGGCGACCTATGGCGTAGATAAATTATCGCACACGACAGAACCCGGCTTATCGGTCTGGTCACACGGGGAGGCTCCCGCCGGCAGCTTTATGCTCTCGGCGGCAGGGCTTGCCTTTCTTGTCCGTATGAAGCCATGCTTCGCAAGGCTTCATGCTATTTTTTTGACCGCCTTACAAGGCGGAGGAGGCATATCTATGAAATACAGACTGCTGTGCTGCCTGTGTCTGGGAGCCATGCTCCTGACGGGCTGCAGCGCTAAGAAAACGGAATCGGAGCCGACGCAGATCCCGGTCTATGAGGCACTTCCGCTGCCGGACATCAAGCTCGACATTCCCGAGGGCTATGAGGCCACTTCGTCCGAGCTCTGCGAAAAATTCTACGTCAAGGACGATGCCAGCATCATCATCACTGAGGACAAGAATGGCCCCTTCGATTCGACCTATGACTATTCCATCACGGCGCTGAAGCAGTACCAGCAGGTCGCCACGACCGTCGAGGTGCTGAGCAATGAGGCGTTCGACTGCGTGAATGCACCCTTGCAGACGCTCGAATTCCGCTATACGCTCGGCGATAATGCCGAGGCGGACATGACCGTCCTGGCTGGTTATGTGACCGACGGCGATAGCATGTTCATCGTCACCTGCAAGTCCAATACCTCGACATATGCGCAGCACCGTGACGAGTTCTTCACCGTCATGCATTCGCTGATGCTGACGACCACTGGGTACGGATCCTGAAAAAATTCCGGATAACCCCTTGACAACATGGAACGCTTATGCTATAATAAAACCGTCCCATAGTCCCAATGGGCGATCATTATGAATTCTGAGAAAGGAGGCAGCGTTATGATTTCCAGTTATAAAAACAGCCATAGCACCGGACAATTTCATCTTCATCACACAGAACACGCGACAGCCGTCTGCCCTCCGGAGTCTGAGGCATAGGCTTTTGAGCTGAATTGCACCTGATCGGGCGCTTCTGTGGTCACAGGAGCGCCCTTTTTGTATTTCTTCGGAGGTAGGGGCGGCAGAACAGGAGGACATCATGTTCACGATCCAGGGCGCATACACCTGCGCTACCGTCTATACAGACAATATCGACAGCTCTGCTGTCGGACAGATCCAGCAGCTCTGCAACCAGCCGTTTGCGGCGGGTGCAAAGATCTGCATCATGCCTGACGTACATGCCGGAAAGGGCTGTACCGTCGGCACCACCATGACCGTCACCGACAAGGCCGTACCGAACTTGGTCGGCGTGGACATCGGCTGCGGCATGGAGACCACCATGATCCGCGAAACACGCTTCGAGCCGCAGCAGCTCGACAAGCTCATCCGCCGGGAGGTACCGTCCGGCTTTGCAGTCCGTGACAAGGTACACCGCTATGCGGAGAAGATCGACCTGACGCAGCTCTGCTGCTACCGCCACATCAAGGAGGAGCGGGCGCTTTCGAGCATCGGTACCCTCGGCGGCGGCAACCACTTCATCGAGCTTGACCGCCGGGAGGACGGCTCCCTCTGTCTGGTGATCCACTCCGGCTCCCGCCACCTCGGCGTGGAAGTCGCAAGCTGGTACCAGAATGAAGCCTACCGCCGGCTGAACGGCTCGGATACGATCTCCCAGCAGGAGCTCATCGCCCGTCTCAAGGCAGAGGGCAAGGAGAAGCAGATCCAGAAGGAGATCACCAAGCTCAAGGCGACCAAGCGCACCGCCATCCCCTACGAGCTGGCGTACTGCGAGGGCGAGCTGTTCGAGCAGTACATCCACGACATGGCGATCGTGCAGACCTTCGCCCGGATCAACCGGCAGGCCATGACGGACGTCATCGTCAAGGGCATGGGCTGGCATGTGGAGGATCAGTTCACCACGATCCACAACTACATCGACATTGAGCACGGCATCCTCCGGAAGGGCGCTGTTTCGGCGCAGGCGGGCGAGATTTTGCTCATCCCGATGAACATGCGGGACGGCAGCCTGATCTGCCGCGGCAAGGGCAATCCCGACTGGAACTGCTCGGCACCGCACGGCGCAGGACGGATCCTCTCCCGGTCGCAGGCGAAGCTGCAGTGCTCGATGGAGGAATACCGGGCGCAGATGGAAGGTATCTTCACCACATCGGTAAGCCGCGACACCCTCGACGAGTGTCCGATGGCCTACAAGCCGATGGACGAGATCATGCAGAACATCGCCGACACCGCCGAGATCCTCGAGGTCATCAAGCCTGTTTACAACTTCAAGGCAGGCAGCGACGAAGCACCGTGGCTGAAAAAGCGGTGAGCCACCGCCGGCAGGTCGCACAGCGGGGAGCCCCCGCTGGCAGGTCGCACGCATAGTTTCTTCTGAAAAGGAAAAACCTGGATCTGCGGCGAAATGCGCTATACCGCTTGCAGCCAATGCTACGCAAAGGCTGCAAAGCTATCCGAAAGAAAGGATGGACGATGAAGTACTATATCTCCGATCTGCACCTCGGGCACCAGAACGTACTGCGCTTTGACAGCCGGCCGTTTGAGACGCTCGACGAGATGCACAGCGAGGTCATCCGGCGCTGGAATGCTGCGGTATCGCCGGAGGACGAGGTCTACATCTTAGGCGATTTTGCCTGGAAGAACAGCGTCGGCGACGAGGTATTCTCCCAGCTCACCGGCAGGAAGTATCTCATCCTCGGCAACCACGACAAGCCGTCTCCCCTGCTGCGGGATACCTGCGTATGGATCAAGGAATATGCCGTGATCGAGGATGCAGGCATCATGGTCGTGCTGAACCACTACCCCATCGCCAACTGGTACGGCCAGTTCCGGGGTGCGGTGCATCTGTACGGCCACGTCCACAACAATCCTGATGCGGCGCTGTTCCGGCAATATCTTGAGCTGCTGCGGGAGAACGGCATGCCCGCGGCGGCGTATAATGTCGGCTGTATGATGCCGTATATGGACTACACGCCCCGCACGCTAACACAATTACAAGATTCCGTTCAAGAATAGACTTTCTGCGGGGAGATAGCTTAGCTGCATGTAATACTGATCCTCAAAACTAAAATAGAAAAGCGGGGCAAGGGGGCGCAGCCCCCTTATAACCCCTTCCTCCCCCGCTTGCGGGGGAGAGGGTAAACTATACTTTATCGGCGTATAGGAGAATAGTATAAATATCACGTAAAGGAGGGCTTTCCCATGCCCGAGATCACACTGTTAGGCACCGGCGGGATGCTGCCGCTGAAAAACCGCTTTCTCACAAGCTTATACTACGAGCAGAACGGACAGGCGATCCTCATCGACTGCGGTGAGGGGACACAGGTCGCCTTTGCACAGCACGGCCTGAAACTCAGCCGCATCTCTGCGATCTGCCTGACCCATCTCCATGCCGACCATGTGACCGGGCTGCCGGGTCTGCTGCTGTCGCTCGGAAATACCGGACGACAGGAAATGCTGCCGATCTACTGCGGCACCACGACCGTCATGACGATCAAGCATCTGCTGTACGTCACAGGCGGGCTGCCGTTCGATGTCAAGATCATCCCCATCAGCGAGAAAAAGCCGCAGGAGCTGCATTTCACCGACATCGACCCGCTGCTGACGGTGCGGACGCTCCCGCTGTCGCATCAGGCCCCCTGTCTCGGCTATCAGATCGAGCTCGGGAAAAAGCCCGAATTTCTGCCGGATAAGGCAAAGGCACTCGAAGTCCCGGTGCAGTTCTACAGAACGCTGCACAGCGGCGAGGATGTCTGGCTGCCGGACGGACGCTTCATCAAGGCGTCCGAGGTGACGGGCCCGCCCCGTCAGCCGCTGAAAGTCACCTACACGACCGACACGCTGCCGATCTTAGCCATCGCCGATTTTGCGAAGGACTCCGACCTGTTCATCTGTGAAGGCATGTGGGGCACCGAAGACCGCAAGGACAGCATGAACGAAAAGAAGCACATGCTCATGCAGGACGCCTGCCGGCTGGCGGTCAAGGCCAAGGCAAAGCGCCTGTGGCTGACGCATTACAGCCCTGCCGAGAAGGATCCGCACGTCTATGAGGAGGAGCTCCAGATGATCTATCCGGGTGTGAACATCTCCAAGGACGGCGAACATATCTCGCTGTGATCCGGCATGTCACACAGCAAGCACACCCGGCGGGGACATTCCCTGTATATCGAAAAATGGGATAGATCCGCCAAGAAATATATCCACACCTGCAAGCTCTGCGGCTTCACCGGGTACAGCCCCGTGCTGGCACTCCCGCAGTATGAAAACAGCGTCATCCGCCGTGAGCTCATGCAGATGATGCCCGAACTGGCCCTTGACGAACAAGGCCGCTGTGCGCAGTGTGCAGCGGCGATGAATCGATACGATAATACACACACCGGAGGTGTAACATGAACAAATTTGTCCCTTTCGAGAAACTGAGCAAGAAAAAGCAGCGCGAGCTGAACGCTAAGAACCGCAACACATGGGGCGAAGTGAAGCCTGTCTCCCGCTGGGAGGACAATGCGAAGGTTTATAAGCGGCACCCCAAGCACAAGAACCGGGATGCCGCATGAGGTAAGCAATGGAACAACGAGAAGTATATGCACAATATGATGCGCAGACCATCCGGGTCTATCAGGCGTACAAGCCGGCGATCGCGCTCGAAGCGCTGCGGCTCCAGACATTCGGCGAGAGCTTCAGCCGGAGCCGCATGACCTGGATCAAGCCGTCTTTCCTGTGGATGATGTACCGCTGCGGCTGGTGCGAAAAGCCGGATCAGGAAATGACGATCGCGCTCGACCTGCGGCGGGAGGCATTTGAGGAGCTCCTGCGGCTGGCGGTGCTGTCGCATCCGGCGGACGGCACGGATCCGGCGCTCTGGAAGCAGACGCTTGCTACATCGCCCGTGCGGGTGCAGTGGGATCCCGAGCGCGACCCGAACGGCGAGCCCATCGGCAGACGCGCCATCCAGATGGGCATCCGGGACAAGGCACTGGACGTCTTCCTCGGCGGCATCGTCCGCATCGAAGACATGACACCGCTCGTCAAGCAATGGAACGCGCAGCGCCTGG
This sequence comes from Oscillospiraceae bacterium, assembly GCA_017828885.1. GTDB lineage: Bacteria > Bacillota > Clostridia > Oscillospirales > Ruminococcaceae > UBA3855. Next base: position 9,163 of record JAGADP010000284.1, read on the forward strand.
CCGGAACGCTCGACGTAGCCGAGCTCCCGCAGGAGCGGCTGTATCCCGTCATGGACGAGACTGTCCGGGACAGGCTGGCCATGCGATGACGGATAA
>JAGADP010000285.1 GCA_017828885.1 Oscillospiraceae bacterium
CTGCTGAACGACCTGTCCGCAAGAGGGCTTGACGGCATTGTCAGCGCCTACCGCAGCGGCTTTGTGAATGAAGACACGATGGCGGATGCCTATCGCTGTGAAGCAGCAAGGGTGACCATCGCCTCTGCGATGCACAAATATCCCGCACTTTCGGGCTTCCAGGGGACGCAGTTCGAGGTCTCCCTCTCCCAGTTCGCCGAGCTGAATGCCAAGTTCGAGGCGCTGACCGTGCAGGAGCTCTGCGCGCGTCTGTCCGCCAAGATCCCGGCGGCCTCCGAGGGCATGAAGGGCTCCTCCGAGATCTCCGTCCTGCAAAGAGCCATCAAGAGCGGCGGCAGGATGCTCTCCATCCGCAAGCTCTTTGACAGCATTCCCACGCTCCTGCGCCGCATCTGCCCGTGTATGCTCATGAGCCCGATCTCCGTGGCGCAGTACATCGACCCGTCCTTCCCGCACTTCGACCTCGTGGTCTTTGACGAAGCCTCCCAGCTCCCGACCAGTGAAGCCGTCGGTGCCATTGCCCGTGGCGACAATGTCATCGTCGTGGGTGACCCGAAGCAGCTCCCGCCGACCTCCTTCTTCACGGCACAGCATACCGATGAGGAGAACTACGACAAGGAAGATCTCGAAAGCGTCCTCGATGACTGTCTGGCTCTCTCGATGCCGTCCATGCATCTGCTGTGGCATTACCGTTCACGCCATGAGAGCCTGATCGCGTTCAGCAATGCGAAATTCTACGAGAACAAGCTCCTGACCTTCCCGTCCCCGGATGACCAGATCCGCAAGGTGACCCGTGTGCAGGTGGAGGGCTACTATGACAAGAGCAAGACCCGCCAGAACCGTGCCGAAGCGGAAGCCGTGGTCAACGAGATCGTGCGCCGTCTCTCGGATGAGAATCTCCGCAAGGACTCCATCGGCGTTGTCACATTCAGCGTGGTACAGCAGAATCTGGTCGATGACCTCCTGACCGAGGCCTATGTGAAGGACCCGCAGCTCGAAGCCTACGCCAACGAGATGTACGAGCCCATCATCATCAAGAACCTCGAAAACGTCCAGGGCGACGAGCGTGACGTGATCCTGTTCTCCATCGGCTACGGCCCCGACCAGGAGGGCAAGGTCTCCATGAACTTCGGACCCGTGAACCAGGACGGCGGCTGGCGGCGTCTGAATGTCGCCGTGTCCCGTGCCCGCAAGGAGATGAAGGTCTTCTCCGTCATCCGTCCGGATCAGATCGACCTGACCCGCACCCGCTCTGACGGCGTGGCGCAGCTGCGTGCCTTCCTCGAATTTGCCGACCGTGGCACACAGGTGCTCGCAAGGGGCGCCAATGCGTCTGTCTACAAGAACGATGCCTTTGCGGAGCTCGTGCGTGATGAGCTGGCAAAATATGGCTATACCGTCAAGTGCGGCATCGGCTGTTCAGGCTTCCGTGTGGATGCTGCCGTTGTCCATCCGGATGACCCGGGGCGCTTCGTCCTCGGTCTCCTCTGCGACAGCAGCACCAACTGGCATACCTCGACCGCCCGTGACCGCCTGCTCTCCCAGCCGTCCGTGCTGCGGGGACTGGGCTGGAAGCTGTGCAGCGTCCACATCCTCGACTGGCTCGACAACAAGGAGCGCGTGATTGAGCGCATCAGACAGGCCATTGCCGATGCGGTCGCCGGAACGCCCGAGCCCGTCCAGACCGAGACCGTGAAGCCTGTCAGCTACAGTGCTGCCAATTTCGAGAAGGAGCACATCCCGACCCCGGCGGAGCTTGCAACGCCCTATGCAACGTGCATCCTGCCGGATATGGGCACTTCTGACGAATTCCAGCAGCCTGCCACCCTCCGGAAGATCGCCGAGACCATCGCCAAGGTCATCGACGCCGAGGCACCCGTCAGCCGCAAGACCGTGCTGCGGCGCGTCATTGCCGCATGGGGCATCACCCGGAGCAGCACCCGCACCGAGCAGATCTTTGAAGCCGCCTTGCAGAAGGTGCAGCCGCAGAAGACGACCTCCCGCGGCAATGTCTTCCTCTGGAAGCAGGAGCAGGATCCTGCCGCCTATGAGACCTACCGGAACGGCGGCGAGAAGCGCGCCATCGATGACATCTGCACGGAGGAGCTGTGCTATGCACTGAGCTGTGTGATCCGTGCGCAGGTGAGCATCCCGAAGTCCGACCTCATCCGCGAGACCGCCAAGCTCTTTGGTTTTGCGCGTGTGACGCCGCTGATCGAACAGGCGGTATCTGAAGCGCTGACCCTTGCCGTGGAACATGGTACGGCTGCGGTGGAGAACGATATTGTGACCCTCGTGGAATGAAGCCTTTTATAAAGGCATAAAAACCCCGCATTTTTGCCCATCCCGATGCAAATTTCTATTGATCACTTCATTAATTAGCGGGGAAAAGAGGGTGCAGCCCCCTTCGGTCTGTCAAAAAAGTGCCGAAGGCACAAAACGGGGTTTTTAGGGGCGGTCGGGTTCACATCTACTCCCGACACTACTCGTCTTCGATCAGCATCCTGTCTCATCCTCGGTCGGAGCCCCTAAAGCCGCTGCGGTGCGCAGCACCGCCAAAAATTCCTCCCCCGCTTGCGGGGGAGGTGCCGCCGAACGGCGGCGGAGGGGGCGCTCGAAGCAAGAAACCGGGGTTTCTCAACAAGCTGCCCTTTCATAAAGGCATAAAAACCCCGCATTTTTGCCCATCCCGATGCAAATTTCCATTGATACCCCAAAAGGAGGAAAACCCATGTTCCGTTCTATGAACCGTATCTGCAAATACCTGCTCTGTCTGACCGTCCTTGCTGCGGCGCTGTGTGCCACAGGCTGCGATGAAGCGCCCGTTTCGGCGGAGCAGCCGGATCCCACCGAGGCTGTCACGCAGGCTGAGACCGTGACCGAGCCCGCCCAGGAGGAGACCACCCCTCCCACGGAAGCGGAGGAGCCAGAGACCGCCCCGCCCACCGAAGCACAGGAGGAGACTGCACCCCCGGAGCCCGTGGAAGCCGACTATGTCATCACGAAGGTCAGCGGCGAGCCCGACTGGGACAGCATCCCCGCTGTGCCGATCGACCAGGTGCTCTGGACGGACGATTTCGGCATCCGTGGCGCTGCACAGCTCTGCTATGACAGCGAGCACCTGTATGTCCATCTGAGCGCCGTAGAATCGGACATCCGCGCCGAGAACACCGAGCCGCTTGCGCCTGTCTATCAGGATAGCTGCCTCGAATTCTTCTTCCAGCCGGAGGGCGCGGACAAGTATTTCAACATCGAGATGAACCCCAACGGCTGTGTCTGCATGGAGTACGGCCCCGCCAAGACCGACCGCTTCGCCCTCGTGCGTGGCAACATTGTGGAATACTTCAACATCCGCACCGACCGGACAGCGGACGGCTGGGAGGCCTTCTATGACATCCCGCTGGACTATTTCCGCTATTTCTTCCCGGATTACGAGTTCACCGGCGTGCTGTACGGCAATTTCTACAAGTGCGGCAACCTGTGCACCAACAAGCACTTCCTCGCATGGAAGCCCATCGACCTCGCATCGCCCGATTTCCACAGACCGGAATTCTTCGGCACGCTGGTTTACGGCGAATAACGGGATCGTTCCTTCGGCAATAAGTGAGTTTTTTTTAAGGGGGCGCAGCCCCCTTAAAAAATTTTTTCTCCCCCACGAGGTGGCGGAGGGAGCAGATTTTGGTGATCTATCCTTGTTGATTGACAATGATCGCCAAATTCGGGATAGGATACCTTTGTTCAGCGATTTGTGCAAATGTATAAATTCTGTGAACAATTCTCATAATCGTTTCTTGGATTCTTGACAAATAATAGACTGTATGCTATAATGAAGAGTAGATGATGAAGAGATGACCCTTCTCTGAAAAGACCAGTGAGGAAAGGGGGGAGGCCTATGATCCTGACGTTGCGGAAGTATGCGGTCCTGCCGTTTGCGCCGCATCTGTACAGTGCGATCGGCGACATTATCGTGCTTGCGCTGACCGTGCTGATGATCGTGCTGCTGATGCAGTCCTATACGCACGGGAAGAGAAACTTCCACCTGATGATGAATATGCTGATCCTGACAGCCGTTTCGACGGCGGCCAATGTGGTCAATAACTGGATCATGGATTCGGTGGATCCGAATGTGCTGCTGATCTATGCACTGCGTGACGTCAGCAGTATCGGGCTGGCGCTCATCATGTTCTTCTATATCCGCTACATCCAGACGCCGTTCTGGGTCAAGGAGAAATATCAGAAGACATATGCCTTGCGCTCCTATGCCGGCATCGCCATCGCCTTCGTGGTGGAGACCCTCGGCACGATCTTCCGTTTCGGCTTCTACATTGACGAGGACAACACGATCCACATGGGCTTCAGCGCCTTTATGCTCCTCTATGCAATGTACTATATCACGATCTTCTATGCGATCTTCAAGCACCGCAGCCGCGTGATCCCCTCGATCTTCTGGGGGCTGCTCGGCTCGAACTGTATCGCGATCGCCATGCTTCTCATCCAGTGGTCAAGAGGGCAGACATCCTTCACGGATGTGGCCGTCTTCTTCCCGATCCTCGGCCTGATCTTCCTCTTCCACTCCAACCCCTACGACATCAATACCGGCGCCGTTTCAGAGCAGTACTTCTATGAAGAGCTCGACGAGCGCCTTGAAAAGGAACGCTCCACCGTGCTGATGAGCTGCAATATCCACAATTTTGCAGCCGCGCTCCGGAATAATGCCGAGCTGCGGATGGAGTACTTCCAGTTCTTCCGCCAGAATGTCCACAACGGCGTGCTGTACCAGTTCCCGGACGGGCGGCTGCTCCTGACTTTTGACAGGCCGCCGCGCGGTGTCCATGACCCGACCATCAACAAGATGCTTGACGACTTCATGGGCAGCTATGCGAAATTCAACATCGACTACCGCATCGTCATCCTCGAGACCTCACAGGAGATCGGCCGCAGTGCTGACTATGTACGGCTGATCCAGTTCATCGAGGAGACCATGCCGAACAATACCACCTATCGCGTGGAGGAGGATGACATCCACCGCTTCTACAAGAGCAGCTACATCCTCAGCGAGCTCGAGGACATCGCCCACAAGAAGGATCTTGACGACGAGCGGATCGTTGTGTACTGCCAGCCGGTCTACAACATCGAGACAGGTGCCTACGACACGGCAGAATCCCTCATGCGTATGCGGCTTGACCGGATCGGCATGGTCTATCCGGATCTGTTCATCCCGCTGGCTGAAAAGAGCGACCTCATCCATTCCATCTCCCTCATCATCCTGAACAAGACCTGCGGTGCTGTGCGGACGCTGATCGAGGAGGGCTATGACATCAAGCGCATCTCGGTCAATTTCTCGACCGTAGACCTGCGTTATGACAGCTTCTGCAAGGACGTGCAGCAGATCATCTCCCGCAACCAGATCGCCTATGACAAGATCGCCATCGAGGTCACCGAGAGCCAGAGTGAAGCGGACTTCCGCACCACCAAGGATAAGGTCATCCAGCTCCAGGCGCTCGGCATCAAGTTCTACCTCGACGATTTCGGCACAGGCTACTCCAACTTCGAGCGTATCATGGAGATCCCGTTCGATATTATCAAGTTTGACCGTTCGCTCCTGCTGGAATACGGCCGGAACGAAGCTTCCCGCTACATGGTCAACACCTTTGCGGATATGTTCACGCACCTGCAATACAAGATCCTGTTCGAGGGCATCGAGAACGATACTGACGAGACCGCCTGCAAGCAGATGAACGCCAGCTATCTCCAGGGCTACAAATATTCCAAGCCCATCCCCATCGAGCAGCTTAAAACCTTCCTGCGCAACAAGAGCGCATCCTGAAACAGACCTCTCTCTCCCCCGAAGCCATGCTTCGGGGGATTTTTTTATTCAGGAGGGGGAGGAGAATAGAAAAAAGATGCCTGAAGCCGCCTTGTGCGGCGGCCTCCGACAGTGCAGCAGCACAAGCCCTTTGGCGGAGCCATTGGGCTTGTACGGACACCAGAACCAAGCCTTTTCAATCTAAAGCAAATGATGCCAGCGCGGGCTCCCCGCTTGACAAAATCTGTATTTAGCGGTATAATTATAGTAAGTATCCCATCCGGGGAAACAGACCCGGACACTTGAAAAGGAGAACCTACTGTGAACATACTGATCGTAGGCTGTGGCAAGGCAGGTAGTATTCTGGCAGAGACGCTCTGCAACGAGGGGCATGACATCACCGTCATGGACACCGACCGTGAGGTCGTGAACAACCTGATCAACAACACCGATATCCAGGGACTGAGCGGCAATGCGCTGATCGTCCGGGATCTGATGGATGCCCGCGTGAATGAAGCCAACATCATCATCGCCATGACCGATTCGGACGAGACCAACATCCTCTGCTGCCTGATGGCAAGAAAACTGGGCGCCAAGCACAGCGTATGCCGTGTGCGCAACCCCCAGTATTCCGAGCAGCTCGTGTTCATGCGCGAGGAGCTGGGCATCTCCATGATGATCAACCCCGAATTGCAGACCGCTAACGAGATCTCGCGCATGCTGCGGTATCCCAACGCCATCCACGTCGAGACCTTTGCCAAGGGACGCATGGATCTGGCCGAGATGAAGGTCACGGAGAGCAGCGTGCTCAACGGCATCCAGCTTTCCGCCATTTCGACCAAACTCCGGCTGCACATGCTCGTGTGCGCCGTCAAGCGGGGCGAGGAGATCCTCATCCCGGACGGCTCCTACCGCCTTCAGGCCGGGGACAAGATCTATATCACCGCCATGCACAGCGAGCTCTCCAAGCTCTACAAGCAGGCGGGCGAGTTCAAATCCCGCGTAAAGTCCGCCATCATCGTCGGCGGCGGCAAGATCGGTCACTACCTCGTGCGGCAGCTCCTGGAGCTCGGCTTACAGGTGAAGGTCATCGAGCAGGATCAGCAGCGCTGTGAAGAGCTGGCGGCA
>JAGADP010000286.1 GCA_017828885.1 Oscillospiraceae bacterium
GCAGGCGCAAAAACGGGGTTTTTAGGGGCGGAGCCCCTAAAGCGGCTGCGGCGCGCAGCGCCGCCAAATATCCCTCCCCCGCTGGGGGAGGTGCCGCCGAACGGCGGCGGAGGGGGCAGCCAAAGCGAGAAACCTGACTTTATTGACGAGCTGAGAAGAGGCGAAAGCCTTCGTTTGTCATGCAAAATGTCCGTCATAGTGTGGAAATTTTTCACTTCCCGGAAGAAATTTCAAGAAAACACTTGCCATTTCGATAAAAAAATGATATAATAGAAAGGAACATGGCAAAATGCCGCCCGGCCATCGCGCCGGTACGTCTGATATACAGAAAGGATCGTGCGCTTGCAGGGCATCCGCACGGACAAAAGGATAGGAATATGAGTGATTTTTTCAAGAATGTCTGGACAAAGCGAGTCGTCTCGCTGCTCAGTGTCGGCTATGCGGCAATGGTCGGATGGCTCGCGTACATGTCGATCTTCTATGATCTGGTCGTGAAGGAGCCGACGAAGCTCTGCGTCTGCATTTCGGCAGTTTCGGTCATCGCGCTCATCATCATGCTCTACACCCGCAAGCAGTTCATCACCAAATTCGTAAGCATCGCGCTGCTGCCGCTTCTGCTGCTGCCGCTGCTGATGTTCTTCGGACAATGGGGCGTGCTGATCCCGCCGCTGGTGGTCTCGCTGATCATCTTCTTCTTTTCCGGCATGGGTGAGACGGCCAAGACCGTCTGGGGCACGGTGTTTTTGCTGCTCTATCTGCTCGGGTCGCTGTTCTACTTCCTGACGACCTCGATGTTCGCACCGTCCACGGTGACGACCACCGTGCAGGAGGGCGTATCCCCGACCGGCGCCTACCGCTATGCCGTGACTGAAACAGTGGACAGCTCCAACGGCTGCACCAAGGTCGTGCTCGAATCGAGTGAGCTCGACAAGGACTACGATATGGCGCGCTTTGAGGTCAAGGGTCTTTCCCGCGACGTCAAGACGGAGCGCCCGCTGAACAAGAACGTCACCATCGAATGGACGATCGAGAACCGCCAGGACATCACTGCCCAGATCCTCGGCATTTCGGAGGATGTGGAGATCACGCTGGTCGATTCCCAGATGGATATGCTCAATAAGAAGGCCTACCGCGTTACCTACAGCGACGGGAGGACCGAGGAGCTCATGCAGGCGGATTATCATGCCATCGTCATCCCGCTCAGCAATGCGGATCGTGAGCTGCTCGGCACCGATCTGACGGAGATCAAGCTCGACGAGATGAGTACCCGTGCCAAGAAGAAGCTCGGCATCCAGGTGGAGAGCCTGCGTAAGATGAAGCTCGCCGACCTCACCGACAGCGATCTCGCAACGCTCGGCATCCCGGAGAAGGGTGACTGCATGTACTACAACGGCAAGTGCGTTTTCCGCTACTATGTCGCCATCCTCGAGAAGTACTTCGACATCTCGAACCAGGATCTCGGCCTGATTTAACTTCACACCAAAGCGTGCCGCCGCAAGGCGGCCGTTTTCATATCACCGACATCTATAAAGGAGGTTCACTATGAGCGAATTTTTCAAAGGCATCGGCAAGATCCCCTATGAGGGTAAAGCTTCCGACAACCCGCTGGCCTTCAAGTACTATGACCCGGAGGCGATCGTCGCAGGCAAGCCCATGAAGGAACAGCTCCGGTTCGCACTGTCGTGGTGGCATACGATGGGCGGCGATGGCACGGATATGTTCGGTGTCGGCACGGCGGACAAGAGCTGGGGACAGAGCGATCCGGCATCACGTTCGATAGCCAAGGTGGATGCGGCGTTCGAGATCATGGACAAGCTCTCCATTGAGTATTTCTGCTTCCATGACCGTGATCTTTCGCCGGAGTACGGCACCCTCGCGGAGACCAATGCAGCGCTGGACAAGGTCGTGGACTACCTGGCCGACCGCATGAACCATGACGCCTCCAAGAAGCTCCTCTGGGGCACGGCCAAGTGCTTTGACCACCCGCGCTACATGCACGGCGCCGGCACTTCTCCGAGCGCCGATGTGTTCGCCTTTGCGGCAGCGCAGATCAAGAAGGCGATCGAGGCCACTGTCCGTCTCGGCGGCAAGGGCTATGTGTTCTGGGGCGGCCGTGAGGGCTATGAGACGCTCCTCAACACGGATATGGGGCTGGAGCTCGACAATATGGCTCGGCTCATGACGATGGCAAAGGACTATGGCAGAAGCATCGGCTTCACGGGTGATTTCTACGTAGAGCCCAAGCCGAAGGAGCCCACTAAGCACCAGTACGACTTCGATGCCGCCACGGTCATCGGCTTCCTGAACAAGTACGGCTTGCAGGATGACTTCAAGCTCAACATCGAGGCCAACCACGCAACGCTGGCGATGCACACCTTCCAGCATGAGCTGCGCGTAGCAAGGGTCAACGGCATGTTCGGCTCCATCGATGCCAATCAGGGCGACACGCTCCTCGGCTGGGATACCGACCAGTTCCCGACCAATGTCTATGAGGCAACGCTGGCGATGTACGAAGTCCTGAAGGCAGGCGGCTTCACGAACGGCGGCCTGAACTTCGACGCCAAGGCACGCCGCGGCTCCTACACGCCGGAGGACATTTTCTATGCCTACATCGCCGGCATGGATACCTTTGCGCTCGGACTGCGCATCGCGGACAAGCTCATCACGGACGGGCGTCTGGACAAGTTCGTCGCCGACCGCTATGCTTCGTGGAATGAGGGCATCGGCGCGGACATCATCAGCGGCAAGGCAACGTTTGCCGATCTCGAGAAATACGCCCTCGCCAAGGGCGAAGTGACGGCCTCCCTCACCAGCGGCCGCCAGGAGCAGCTCGAGAGCATTATGAATAATATCATGTTTGATCTCTGATCCTGAAAGACCTTGCCCCTTTGCATTTGTGCGGAGGGGCAGGCCTTTTTCATGAAAAAAGTTGAAAAAACATCTTGACAAACGCGCCCCGACGTGCTATAATAAGACTACAATTTCATCGTAAGAAATCCTGTGAGCAAAAGTAAGTAGCCCGTAACACAGTGTTCAGAGAGCCGGCGGCTGGTGTGAGTCCGGTACACATGCTTCGTGGTGAATGGATTTGTGAGGAGCAACGGAGAACGGCAACAAGTATCCGGCGACGCAGGCCCGGCGTTATCGGGCAGGATATGTTAGTATCTGTAAACGAGGAGCAGTAGGGGATTACTGCTTGAACATCCGGGTGGCACCACGAGTCGATCGTCCCAGAATTTGGGGACGCATCGGCTTTTTTTATATCCTGGAGCTTGTTTACGCATTTTAGAGGGGCTCAGCCCATCGCCATTTTAAGTCAGGAGGACAGTTTATGATGTTGTATCCAACGCTCGAAGAAGTGCGGCAGTATGCTGCACAGTACCCGACCGTGCCGGTATTCTTCACATTCCCGGCCGATCACCGCACACCTATCAGCATTTTCACGGCGCTCTCCCAGGGAGAGGAGACCGCATTCCTGCTCGAGAGCGTCAATGACGGCTCCCAGTGGGATCGGTATTCCTTTATCGGCTTCCATCCCGCCAAGGAGTACCGTGCCGCAGGCGCTCAGATGCGCATTACCGAGAACGGTGAGAGCCGTACCGTGACCGAGGCGGATCCCTTCACCGTATTGCAGGCACAGCTCGATGCCAACAAGTGCCCCAAGATCGAGGATTATCCGTATTTTACAGGCGGTCTGATCGGCTATTTTGCGTATGATGCAGTGCGCTATACCGAGAGAAAGCTCGTGAGCGTCCCCACCGATGACACCGGGATGCCCGACCTGCACCTTTTCTGCTATGATGAGCTGGTCGCCTATGACCACCTCAATTCCAATGCCATCGTCATCGTCAACCTCCGTGCGGACGGCGACCTTGATGCGCAGTATGCACATGCCAAGCTCCGCGCTGCCGAGATCGCAGCCAAGATCGAGGGCTGTCATTGCAGAGGGCAGTACCGTGACGACGAGGCAGTCAACCATGTCGGCTCCAACCTGACCAAGGAGGCCTATATGGACATGGTGAAGAAGGCCAAGGAGTACATCATGGCCGGCGACATCTTCCAGGTGGTACTGTCCCAGCGGTTCGAGGTGGACAACCCGCCGGACAGCTTTGAGGTATACCGCCGCCTGCGTGCGACCAACCCTTCGCCGTATCTCTACTACTTCAAGACCAAGGAATACCAGATCGCCGGTGCTTCGCCGGAGCTGCTCGTGAAGGTCACCGACGGCAGAGCCGCCACAAGACCGATCGCCGGCACCCGTCCGCGCGGCAAGGATCAGGCTTCCGACAAGGCGCTCGAGGCATCGCTGCTTGCCGATGAGAAGGAGCGCGCCGAACACACCCTGCTCGTGGATCTCGGCAGAAACGACCTCGGCAGAGTCTGCGCCTATGGCACCGTGGAGGTCACCGACTTCATGCGGGTCGAGCGCTATTCCAAGGTGATGCACCTTGTCTCCGATGTACAGGGCACCCTCCGCGAGGGCGTACAGCCGCTCGACGTGCTGCGCTCCGTACTCCAGGCAGGAACCCTCTCCGGTGCGCCGAAGGTACGTGCGATGGAGATCATCGACGAGCTCGAGAACCGCAAGCGCGGTCTGTACGGCGGCACGGTCGGCTATTTCGGCTACAACGGCGATATGAACACCTGCATCGCCATCCGCACGGTGCTCTACCGCAACGGTAAGGCCTATGTACAGGCAGGTGCCGGCATCGTGGCCGACTCCGATCCGGAGCGCGAATTTGAGGAAACCACCCACAAGGCAGAAGCCATGCTGACAGCATTGAAGGAGGCAAGAAAATGATCCTCGTCATTGATAACTACGATTCCTTTACCTATAATCTTGTCCAGGAGATCGGCGAGATCTATCCCGACATCCTGGTCAAGCGCAACGACGCCATCACCCTCGACGAGATCGAACAGCTCGCACCCGATGCCATCGTGATCTCGCCCGGCCCGGGCTATCCGGCTTCGGCGGGCATCTCCGTGGAGACCATCCGCCGGTTCAGCGGCAGGATCCCGCTGCTCGGTGTATGTCTCGGTCATCAGTCGATCGCAGAGGCGTTCGGCGGCAAGATCATCCGCGCCCGTGAGCTGATGCACGGCAAGGCCAGCGACATCCGCATGGAGGAGCAGCACCCGCTGTTCAAGGGGCTGCCGTGCCCGTTCAAGGCAGGGCGCTATCATTCCCTGATCGTGGACGAGAGCACCCTCCCGGAATGCCTGTATGTGACAGCACTTGACGAAAACGGCCAGATCATGGCGCTTTCCCATAAGGAGCACAAGACCTACGGTCTCCAGTTCCATCCGGAATCCGTCCTGACGGGCGACGGCAGACGCATCCTGCGCAATTTCCTCGCAGATGCAGGTCTCATCCCCGCCGAGCCGGAGGAGAAGCCGGTCGATCTCAAGCCCATCTATGCCAAGCTCATGAACCGCGAGGATCTGACGCTTGAAGAGGCCGAGAACACGATGGAAATGCTCATGAGCGGCAAGGCTTCGCAGCTCCACATCGCCACCGTCCTTGCGGCACTTGCCACCAAGGGCGAGACCCCCGAGGAGATCGCCGGTCTGGCAAGAGGCATGCGTGCCAAGGCTGCGCTCGTACCGGATGCCGCCGATACCATCGACATCGTGGGAACGGGCGGCGACAAGGCCTTCACCTTCAACATCTCCACCACCTCCGCATTCGTTGCATCCGCAGCCGGTGCCAAGGTCGCCAAGCACGGCAACCGCTCCGTATCGAGCAAATCCGGTGCTGCGGACGTCCTCGAAGCCCTCGGCGTGAAGATCGCCTCCAAGCCGGCACAGGCCAAGGCCTGCATCGACGAGGTAGGGCTCTCCTTCCTCTTTGCACAGAGCTACCACGCAAGCATGCGCTTTGTAGGCCCTGTCAGAGGCCAGCTCGGTGTGCGCACCGTGTTCAACATCCTTGGGCCGCTGACCAATCCGGCCAAGGCGGACTACATCGTCCTCGGCGTCTATGCCAAGGAGCTGACCGAGATCATGGCAAGAGTGCTCCAGCAGGTGGGCATCAAGCGTGCCATGGTCGTCTTTGGCAACGATGTGCTCGATGAGATCAGCATTTCCGATGCCACCACCGTGACCGAGGTCAACGGCGATGAGCTGAAGACCTACGAGATCACCCCGGAGGACTTCGGCCTGAACCGCTACACCAAGGACGAGATCGTCGGCGGCACCCCGCAGGAGAACGCCGCCATCACAAGAGGCATCCTCGACGGCAGCATCACCGGTGCCAAGCGTGACATCGTGCTGATGAACGCCGGTGCAGCGCTCTATACCTACGGTGTGGCCAAGACGCTGGCGGACGGCATCAAGCTCGCTGCCGATACCATCGACAGCGGCAAGGCACTTGCCAAGCTCGATGAATTTGTCACATTCACCAACGAAATGGAGTAAGCATGGACGATATTTTACAGAAGATCTGCGCAAGACGGAAGTTCCGTCTTGCCGCGCAGATGTGCAATGTACCGCTCACGGAGATGCGGAAGCTGGCAGAGGAAGCCCCGGAACGCCCGAGCTTCTATGAGGCACTGAAAAAGCCCGGCCTGTCCTGCATCTGCGAGGTCAAGAAGGCATCCCCCTCCAAGGGTCTGATCCGGCCGGATTTCCAGCCGGTGGCACTTGCGGAGGAATATGAGGCAGCGGGTGCGGACTGCATCTCCTGCCTGACCGAGGAGGATCACTTCCAGGGCAGCAGCGACTATCTGCGGGACATCGCCGCCAAGGTGAAGATCCCGGTGCTGCGCAAGGACTTTGTCGTGGACGAGTACATGATCTACGAGGCGAAGGCGCTCGGCGCCAGTGCCGTGCTCCTGATCGCAGCCGTGCTGTATGACAGCCGCCTTGAGGAGTACTACAAGCTGGCGCGTTCGCTCGGGCTCGACTGTCTGGTCGAGGTACACACGCCGGAGGAGGTCGAGCATGCACAGTGCCTGAACCCGCGTATCTTAGGCGTAAACAACCGCAACCTGCGGACGTTTGAGGTCGATCTCGGCCACACGGCAGAGCTTGCAGCGCTGCGGCAGGAGGGACAGCTCTTCGTCAGCGAGTCCGGCATCAAGAACAACGAGGACATGCACACCGTGCAGGGGAACGGCGCCGATGCCGTGCTCATCGGCGAGACGCTCATGCGGTCGGACAACATCACCGAAACGCTCCACGCACTGCGTGAGGGGACACGATGAGCACCCGGTTAAAGATCTGCGGCCTCCGCAGACGGCAGGATGTGCAGTATCTGAACGAATTTCCGCCGGATTATGCGGGATTCATCCTCTCCGAAGGCTTCGGACGGAGCATCGTCATGGGGACGTTCTACGAGCTGAGATCCTACCTTGACAAGGGCATACAGACGGTCGGCGTTTTTGTCAATGAACCGATCGCAGAGATCGTCCGGTGTGCCTACAATGAGGAGCTGGACGTCATCCAGCTACACGGCGAGGAGGACGAAGGCTATATCCGGGCGCTGCGGGAGATCTTCCACGGCGAGATCTGGAAGGCTGTCCGTGTGCGCACGGCAGAGGACATCGCCGCAGCCGACCGGCTCCCGGTGGACAAGCTCGTGCTCGACAGCTTCTCGGCAGCATCACACGGCGGCACGGGAACGCTCGCACCATGGGACATCATCGTGCAGAACCGCCCGCAGAAGCCGTTTTTCCTTGCCGGCGGCATCTCTCCGGAGAATGCAGCACAGGCGATCGAAGCGGTGCAGCCCTTCGGCGTGGATGCATCGAGCAGCCTTGAAACGGACAAGTGGAAGGACAGGGAAAAGATCCGGGCGATGGTCGAGACGGTCAGGAGGATGTGAAATGAGCTTTTCACAGATCGGCAATTCGTATGACGACAATGTGCGCAAGGTCATCCCGCTCTATGACGAGATCCATGCGCAGGTGATCGACCTGATAGCGGACTATACTGCCGGAAAGCCGGTCGCACTGCTCGACACGGGCTGCGGGAGCGGGACATTTGCCGCCAGAGCTGCCGAAGAGCTACAGCTCAGTGAACTGGTGCTCTGTGACCCGCTCGCGGCGATGCTCGATACGGCCAAGCAGCGGCTTGCTGGCAGGGCGGACTTTTACCAGACCGGTTCGGAGGGGCTGGAGTTCGAGGAGCGCTTCGACGTGGTGACGGCGATCCAGTCGCATCATTATTTCCAGCCGGCGGAACGCAGACAGGCCGTTGCCAACTGCTTCCGGGCGCTGCGACCGGGCGGCATCTTCATCTGCTTTGAGAATACGGCCGCCGACACGGAGCAGGGGAAGCAGATCATGCTGCGGCGTGTGGAACGCTACAGCATCGCCCACGGTCGGAGCGAGGAGGAAGCCAAGGCACACACCCTGCGCTACGGCACGGAGTATTTCCCGCTGACTGTGGCAGAGCATTTAGCGCTGCTGCGTGAAACGGGCTTCCAGACAGCAGAGCTGTTCTGGCGCTCCTATCTGCAATGCGGATTTTATGCCATCAAGGCAGAAGTTTAACGTACCAAGCGGGTCTGAGGGTGTGCAACACCCTCCCAGAATCCTCCCCCTTTGTGGGATAAGCAGACAGCCAGCGAGCTTGCGAGCGCTGCTGGTACGCTTAGGCAAAGCGGTGCCGCCGAATGGCGGCGGAGGGGGCGGACTTATGCAGCCTTTCTCCAGAATCACGGATACCCATTTCAACTGGTTATTAAAACTCTGAAAGGACGAATACTATGGAAAAAATCGGAAGATTCGGCGAATTCGGCGGACAGTACGTCCCCGAGACCGTCATGAACGCCGTCTGTGAATTGCAGGAGGCCTATGACAGATTCAAGGACGACCCGGCATTCCTGGCCGAGCTGCACGATCTGTACCGGAACTATGCCTTCCGCCCGTCGCTGCTCTATTTTGCAGAGAAGATGACGGCAGACCTCGGCGGCCCCAAGATCTACATCAAGCGTGAGGATCTCAACCACACCGGTTCCCACAAGATCAACAACGCCCTCGGACAGGTGCTCCTTGCCAAGCACATGGGCAAGAAGCGCATCATCGCCGAGACCGGTGCCGGTCAGCATGGTGTGGCAACGGCGACCATCTGCGCCTACTTCGGCCTCGAGTGTGAGGTCTACATGGGTCGTGAGGACATGGAACGTCAGGCGCTCAACGTGTACCGCATGGAGCTGCTCGGTGCCAAGGTAACGGGCGTGGACTCCGGCACGGCGACCCTCAAGGATGCCATCAACGAGGCGATGCGTGACTGGGCGACCAACATCGAGACGACCTTCTACTGCATCGGTTCCGTCATGGGCCCGCATCCGTATCCGACGATGGTACGTGATTTCCAGAAGATCATCGGCGAGGAGGCAAAGCGCCAGATCCTCGAAGCCGAGGGCAGACTGCCTGACTGCGTCGTTGCCTGCGTGGGCGGCGGCTCGAATGCGATGGGCATTTTCTACGACTTCATCCCGGACAAGGGTGTGCGTCTGGTCGGCGCAGAGGCTGCCGGCCGCGGCATCGACACCCCGGATCATGCAGCAACGCTCTCCAAGGGCGACCTCGGCATCTTCCACGGCATGAAGTCCGTCTTCCTCCAGAATGAGGAAGGTCAGATCGCACCGGTCTTCTCCATCTCCGCCGGTCTGGACTACCCCGGCATCGGCCCGGAGCATGCGTATCTGCACAGCACCGGTCGTGCGGACTATGTCGCCATCACCGATGAGGAAGCCGTACAGGCGTTTGAGTACCTCTCCAAGACCGAGGGCATCATCCCGGCAGTCGAGTCGGCACATGCCGTAGCAGCGGCCAGAAAGATCGCACCGACGATGACCCCTGACCAGATCATGATCATCAACCTTTCCGGCAGAGGCGACAAGGATGTACAGCAGATCGCCAGATACAGAGGAGTGAATTTGAATGTCTAATAGAATTGATGCGAAATTTGCAGAGCTCAAAGCCGCTGGCAAGAAGGCTCTTATCACCTATATCGTTGCCGGTGACGGCGGCTATGACCTGACCGAAAAGGCGATCCTCGAAATGGCGCAGAACGGCGTGGACATCATCGAGATCGGCGTACCGTTCTCCGATCCGATCGCCGAGGGCAAGACCATCCAGGAGGCATCCCTCCGCTCCCTGCGCGACAATCACACCACGCTCGTGGGCGTGTTCGAGATGGTGGAGCGCCTCCGCAAGCAGACGGATATGCCGCTGCTCCTGATGCTCTATGCCAACACGATCTTCCGCACCGGCACGGACAAGTTCTTTTCCCGCTGCAAGGAGACAGGCATCGACGGCGTGATCGTACCGGATCTGCCGTTCGAGGAGCATGACGAGTTCAACGCCGCCAGCAAGGCCAACGGCGTGTACAACATCAGCCTCGTGACCCCGACCAGCCACGGCCGCATCGCCAAGA
>JAGADP010000287.1 GCA_017828885.1 Oscillospiraceae bacterium
TATTAAAGATTTCAATCCACGCCCCCTGTGAGGGGGGCGACTCTTGCCATTCATCCATAACGGTATACCTTGCCATATTTCAATCCACGCCCCCTGTGAGGGGGGCGACGCCATAGTCTCCGGGATGTCCTGCACATCCTCCAATTTCAATCCACGCCCCCTGTGAGGGGGGCGACGAATTTATTCGCAATGCCGATTGATTGACGGGTGATTTCAATCCACGCCCCCTGTGAGGGGGGCGACCGCTGTACCTCTCTTACTATCCCTATTATACCATATTTCAATCCACGCCCCCTGTGAGGGGGGCGACGATTCGCTTGAAATCTATCTTACAAATATAGACATTATTTCAATCCACGCCCCCGGCATCCGTTACCCTAAACAACACCTGCTCCAGCGGTGGGATGTTGGATTCATCAGTAAGATTGATGCACAGGATCACGATGTCACGCTTGAGAAGTACAAGACCGACAACCGTTCTGAACAGCTCTGCGCTCGACTTCTGTGCCATCTCTGAGAGCGCAAAACGAAAATGCTCCTCGGTCAGGCTTGGGATCTGCACCTGCGCATCGAGCAATGCCTGCTTGATCGCAATCTGTCGTTCCTTGAGTTCGGTGAGCTTGTCGTGAAGCTCAGGCAGTGCAGCTCCGGCGACGATCGCATTGACAGCGTTCTGGATCTGTGTCTCAACTGTTCGCAGTTCACGCTCCAGAGCGGGGCGCTCGTCCACCTGTTCTTCCTTCCGATACTCAGCATAGGCTGCTGCTGCCAGCTCGTCCACCTTGTCCACGTTCAGATATTCGTCCAGCGCTGCCATCACCTTGCCATGCAGATAGTCAGCATCGAGCGCTCTTGCACCATTGCAGTGCCGACAGTAGTAATAATGCTTCCTGCCGGACGTGGCTCCGCACACCGACTTCCCACAGTCTGCGCAGACCAGCTTTCCGGTCAGCAGATAGTCAAAGTCCATGCGCTTGCGGCGGCGTTTGGCTGCTGCGGCGATGTATTCCTGCACGGAATCGTACAGCTCCCGCTCCACGAGCTGTGGGCATGGCATCGTCCCCTCGAAGTCTCCGAACGTGTACTCGCCGACATACAGCCTGCGATGCAGGAGCCGGCTCACGTCCATCGGCTTCCACGGCGTTCCGGCTGCGGTCGGGATCCCCTTGGCATTCATCTGCTCGGCGATCTCACCGATCTTCGAGCCGTTCAGATAGCTCCGGAAGATTTCCGGCACGAACGGAGCCGTAGCTTCGTCCGGGAAGAGTCTGCGGTCGATCAGCTTGTAGCCGAACGGAGCGGCATGGTTCAGGTAGTAGCCCTTCCGGAAGGATTCTTCCTTGCCGCGGCGCATCTTCCTGGACAGCTCGGCACTGTAGTACTCGTCCATCGCTTCGAGCAGGCCTTCCATGATGATGCCCTCCGGGCTGTCGGTGATGTTTTCTGTCGCTGATACCACCCGCACACCGTTGTCACGGAGCTTTTTCTTGTAGATGGCGCTGTCGTAGCGGTTCCGGGCGAAGCGGTCGAGCTTGTAGACCAGCACGCACTCAAACATGCCGTGCCGGCTATCCGCGATCATGCGCTGGAACTGCGGGCGGTTGTCGCTTGTGCCGCTGATCGCACGGTCGATGTACTTGGCGACGATCTGCATGCCGTTCTGTGCTGCATATTTCTCGCAGACGTGGAGCTGTCCCTCGATGCTCTGCTCGGTCTGGTTTGCGGAGCTGTAGCGCCCGTAGAATACGACTTTTTTCATAAAAAATTCCTCCTTGAAAAAACAACTCGAAAAGCGTGGGGTAAATCACGCTTTGGGGCTTGATTTTTTCGGAGGAATGTGCTATACTAAACATGGTTGTAGGTTTAGTGTTAAGCACAAACCTCCATCATCCGCTTCGGTGTTCGCAGCACCGGGGCGGATTATTTTTATGTTTCAGCTTTCTGCACCGATTCCATAAAAGCGTCGAGTGCTTCCTCGTACTGCTTCTCATCGGACGGGGTGACATCGTAGTTGATACGAAGCAGGACATAGTCGTTCAGATAGTCGTACTCAGCAAGGAAAGTCATGCTCTTGCCAAGCTCCTGAATGTAGTCGTAGCGTGCCTGTGCATCCTCGACGTTGGAGAACACTTCAATGGAGCCGCCCTTTGGATCCTCCGGGTCTGTCTGCTCCACAGTCGTGATCTCAAAATTGATTTTGGATGTATACTGATTCGGACGCCCGAGCAGCCCATTCACATCAGTTTCTTCGTCATACTCGATGCTTTTCCCGATGTTCGATGTGTTATCCTTCAGGTAAGCGAACACCTCTGCTGCTGTCACAAGCTGCTCTGGCTCCTCTGTCTGAGTTTCTGCCTCTGGATCGGTTTCCAGCTCCGTGACTTCTTCGGTTTCAGGCTCTGTCTCCGGGGCTTCGGTTTCTGTTTCCGTTTCAGTTTCCTGTTCCGTTGTTACTTCCGTTTTAGTAGCTTCTGCAACCGACTCTGTAGCATTCTCTGCCGCTGGCTCAGGCTCCTGCTTTGCGCAGGAAGCAGTCGCGATAAATACGGCAAGGCACAGCATGATACATACAGTTTTTCTCATAGTTATCTACCTCCTTCAAAAACTCCTCGACATCTTCACGACCTTGCCGAAAATACGGATCCGGTTCATTTCCTCACGCACAAAAACGCGCGGCGTGTATTTCGGATTGTTGCTGATGAGGGTGATGTGATTCTGCTCCTCGTATTCGATGCGCTTAACAACGCCGTTCTCATCATCCACAAGCACCACGGCAAGGTCACCGGTCTCTGCGGTATCCTGCACCCGGACAAGCACATGATCGCCGTCGATCAGCTCAGGCTCCATGCTGTCTCCATCGACCCGCAGCCATACGTAATCATACCCGTCTATGATCTTGTCGGCATCGGTCACCATCGTGCCGACAACATTTTCCGGATCGGCATAGGATCCCATACCGGCAGAGACCCTGCCGATGATCGGAAAAGCGATCATGCCGTCATGATCGAACGGGACCGCATCCTTGATGGATACGGAGGGCGTGACGGTTTTGGCGCTGTCGTCCCAGCCCATGAGGTCAGCCGGCGTAGTTTTCAACACTTCCGCCAACGGTTCCAACACTGTTGTAGGGAGCTTTTCTATGTCATTACTTTCGTATCTATAAATTGTCGCACGGTTCTTGCCGAGAGCCAGAGCTACATCATCAGCCGATAGTCCTAATTCAACTCTGCGCTGCTTAATTCTTTGACCAATAGTCATGGTATCACCTCCTGTTGTGTTAAGATGATTATACCATATTATTTGCAAAAATGCAACCCTATAATAGAAATTTAACAAAAAAATTGCAAAAATGCGAAAACAGGGGTTGACAAGCAAGTGAAAGTGTGCTATACTAAAATCAGGAAATCGCATTTATGCGACCGATAAGGAGGTGGTACGATTGGTCAACGTAAACAAGCTCAAGGGCGTGATCGTTGAAAAACAAGCAAGCGTCAAGGAACTGTCGGAGTCTCTTGGCATCGACGAATCCACGTTCTACCGCAAGCTACGATCCGGCGGCGATCCGTTTACGATCGGGGAAGCCGACAAAGTAGCAAAGTTTCTGGATCTCACCAAAGAAGAGGCAACCGCTATTTTTTTTAGCCAGTATGTCGCATAAACGCGACGCTAATCCCCGCACCCAACAAAGCGGAGTAAGAAAGGAGGAACACAATGGAACCGAAGGAAATGACAACCCCTGAGCAGGTGCTCAGCGAAGTCGGAAATCTGATTATTGCAATGACCAATGACGGTTTCAACGGCGGTGAGCTTGTTCCGCTGATCAAGGCATACACCGATCTGCTTCGAGTAGTGTCTGAGATGCCTCTGATCAGCATTGGCGGGGAACTGATCGACACGGTCAACATCCCAAAAAAGGAGGCAACCACATGACCAACAACATCACCGTCAAGGTATCTGAGCTTCCGGGGCAGCTCGGACACCTGAAAGCATCCCAGCTTGCCCGCCTGATCGAGGGCTACATCAAGGAGCATCCCGAGATCACAAGCGTGAGTAAAGCAGATAAGGAGGAAACCACATGAACCTGAAAAACCTGACCCAGCTCGAACAACTGGATATGATGGAGCAGTTTCTCGAAGACCGGCTCTGCCGCACATGCCACGAGGTTGACGACTATATCACGAACGGCGAGATCGACGAGCTCCGTGACCTGATCGCAAAGCTTGATGAGGTGTGCGGGATGATCACAGAGCTGAAGAAAACCACAAAGTAAGAAAGGCAGGAACTACAATGAACATGAAGAACATCCCGGAGGACAAGAAGATCGAGCTGCTGAAAGCGCTCCAGGACATCGTCGGCAAACTCAGCGAGATCGAGGAAGAGGCAAAAACACCCGAGGAGCATGCACTGCCGGAAGAGCTGGAAGTCGCCATCAAGGAGCTCCACGAGCTCGCCGTGAAGCACAACAAGACGTTCATCCTGGCAATGGATGTGTTCGATGATGCCGGAGCATCCGGGCGAGCACTTTCGTGCTACGGGACTGTAGTCAAGCAGCTCGAGCTGGTGTGTGCGATCATCGAGCAGATAGCAGCAGCATGTGACAAGTCCGCCGTTGAGATCCTCAAAGACCTTACCAAGCTCATGCTGATGCGTGAAATGTTTTCGGATGATGAGGAGGGCGACGATGCTTCTGAGTGAGTTCCAGAACCACACCGACATCTTCCCCGATGCGATCACCTACGAGGAGATCGAGCGGGAGTACATGGATGAGCGGTGGGAGAGCAAGGCGCAGTTCTGCGCTGCGTACAAGTTCAACGAGGGCGGTCTGGCCGAGAAGATCCAGCGCGCAGCCAATGACCGGCTGATCGAGCTGGGCGAGGGCACCGCACAGCAGCAGAAGACCCGGGCGAAGATGGCAGCCACCATCAAGGCGCTGACCGAGGAACTGGAATGGCTCGAGGCTGCCTACGACAAGGCGCTGCACGACATGCTCTCCCCGTCGCTGTGCAGCATGATCCAGCAGCGTGTGCGGGAGATCCTGCGATGAGCGATTTTCGGGAGGAGCTCTCCCACCTGATCTGGAGGGAGAAGCAGAAGAGGAACACAATGCGGAATCTGGTCGAGGAGGTCGGCATCTCGCACGGCGTCATCGAGAAGATGCTGTACAAGTACGGCGATCTGAGGCTCGACATGGTTCTGGCGGTACTGGATGCGACCGGCTACGAGCTGGTCATCAGAAAGAAGGAGGAGTCACGATGACTACAGTTTTAGGTGCGCTGGCTACGCTGTTTACAGCGCTTGCCTACATCGCAGCAGCCGTTCTGGCATGTCTGGCGATCGCGGTGCTGATCGAGCAGCGCAACGCTCGCCGGTTGGCGATCAAGGCAGCCAAGGCAGAGCAGCAGAGACGCTGGGCGGAGATGGTCGCCGTCGCCAAGCTGATGCAGGAACAGAAGGATGAGACATTTGAGTATGCCGTAAACTACGGGCGCATCCGTCGCTACCCGGATGACTTCAAGGAGGCGCAGTGATGGGTATGCTGGCATACATCGACTCCCGCCTGAGCTACTGGCGGGGAGCCATGAA
>JAGADP010000288.1 GCA_017828885.1 Oscillospiraceae bacterium
CCGGAACTGCCGGGGAGGGCTTTGTCTGTCAAAAAGCTCTTTTGCAGGGCATGGGGCGGCAGCCCCACTTGGGGTGCAGGGGCCGAAGGCCCCGCAACACACCCTCCCCCTTGGGGGAGGTGCCGCCGAACGGCGGCGGAGGGGGGGCGGCCAAAGCACAAAACCCGACTTTATCGACAAAATGAGCCCTCTCCGGAACTGCCGGGGAGGGCTTTCCTGCATCTTCCAGATTTGGTTATATTGCACAAAAGAAACGCTTTGGATACATCCATAGTCACTAATCTGCCGTCTTTTGTGAAAATAATCACATCCATCCCCTTGACAAGCCCTGTTTCGTATGGTATACTTAAATTAATTGTGTATTATATAATGTGCATATACGGACTGTACACCCCATAAGACGGCTCGGCATGTCCGTTTTTTCTGCGGAAATGCTGCCGGAAGAGGTGTCTCAGAAAAAAAGAAAAGGATTCAGGAGGCTAACTGTATGCTGCAATTCGATTACACAAATCAGATCAAGCGTGCTCTGCTGCAGATGGTCAAGGATCATGGCGAGGGTATTCTTGACGACGAAAAGCGGTTCATATCGCTGATGAACGACTACATTCCCGAGTATGAGCGGGAACGCCGTCTGTTCAAGCATGTGCTCAGCAACAACATCCTTTCGCAGATGCGCCGCGACGACAACCAGCGGATCGCCATCCTCAAGGCGCGGGAGTTCATGAGCAACGAGCTGTTCCTGGCCGATACGGCTGTGGAATTCGTCCTCACCTGCTTCACCTACATGATGGAGTGGAACTATGTATCTCCCACCCCGCAGGCCGCACAGCCTGCCGCTGCTGCTCCGGCCGATCAGACCGCACAGCAGCCTGCTGCCGCAGCTCCCGCTGCACAGCCTGCCGCTGCTCCGGCACCGGCCAAGCCTGTCACCTCCGAGGTGCTCTACACCAAGAACGACGCCAAGCGCGCAAGCGGTCTGTTCAACACCACCGCCCGTGTTCCGGAGGGCTATACGACCATCGAGGACTTTGCCTTCGATTCGAGCCGTATCAAGGCTGTGGAGCTGCCGACATCCCTGTATGTCATCGGCGAATATGCTTTCTCCGACTGCAAGAAGCTCAAGTCTCTTGAACTTCCGGTCAATATCAAGCGCATCGGCAAGGGCGCTTTCAGCTCCTGCTCCAAGCTTTCGATGGTACGTATCCCGGCCGGCGTGACCGAGATCGAGGAGAACACCTTCCAGTTCTGCACCGGTCTTGAAGTGCTCGATCTGCCGAACACCATCAGCAGCATCGGCGCAGAGGCCTTCCAGGGCTGCATGAGCCTGAAAAAGCTCTTCCTCAACGACAGCGTGAAGTACATCGACGACACGGCTTTCAAGATGTGCCCTGACCTGACGATCAAGTGCTATGAGAACTCTTACGTACACCGTTTCTGTGAGGAGCACAGAATGCGGTATGAGGTAGTACGCAAGGGCTTCCGTGGCTAAGCAGTTGTAAAAAAGATTACGATGATGAAAGGGATGATCTGACAATGGTAGAGCTCCAGATCGGGCAATACATCGAAATGGAATACGGCGGCGCAGCCAGAGTTCTCCGAGAACTCGGCAGCGGCGGACAGGGTATCGTTTACCTTGTGGAATTCAACGATCAGCAGTATGCCCTCAAATGGTATGATGTGGACAAGATCAAGAATCCTGCCGCATTCCGCAAGAACATTGAGAACAACATCAACGACGGCGCACCGTCCCGCAAGTTCCTGTGGCCGAAATACCTGACCCGTCCCATCGAGACAGGCGGCTTCGGCTATCTGATGGACGTGCGGCCGCAGGGATATGAGTCCTTTGTGGACATCCTCAACACCTACAAGCTCGACATCGACCCGCTGACCGGCAGAGCAATGAAGTATCCGGTGCAGTTCAAGAGCCTGCACGCGATGGTGACGGCTGTCATCAACATCGTGACGGCGTTCCGCCAGCTCCACAGAGCCGGCAAGAGCTACCAGGATCTGAACGACGGCGGCTTCTTCATCGACATTGCGACCGGTGACATCCTCGTCTGCGACTGCGACAACATCGCACCGGACGGCGAGAGCTTCGGCATCGGCGGCAAGCCCGGTTACATGGCGCCCGAGGTCGTTCGCGGCATCGAGAAGCCGAATGTACAGACGGACAAGTACTCCCTTGCTGTCGTACTGTTCAAGCTCCTGTTCCGCGGCGATCCGATGGAGGGCGAGAAGGTCGTCAAGGACATCTGTCTGACGGAGTCCTCTGAGCTGAAGCATTACGGCAAGGATGCGGTCTTTGTCTATGATCCGGACAATGCCACGAACCGTCCGGTACGCGGCATTCACGACAACGTCATCAAGTTCTGGAAGATCTATCCGGACTACATCCGGGAGGCGTTCATCCGCTCCTTTACGGTAGGTCTGGAGGATCCCAACAAGCGTATCATCGAGAACGAGTGGCAGAAGCTGTTCATCCGTCTGCGTGCCGAGATCATTCCCTGCACCTGCGGCCGGACGAATTTCTCCTCCATGTTCGAGGAGCAGTCGAACCACTTCTATAAATGTCCCCGCTGCGGCAGTGAGTTCGCCAGCATTGCTTTCTCCAATCGTGATTATCGTGTGCCGCTGTATCTGGGCTGCCGGTTCTATGCCTGCGAGACGGTCATGGCATCGGATGATTTCCTCACCGTCACGGGCGAGCTGGTAGAGAACAAGCTCAAGGCCAACATGCTGGGCATCAAGAATATGTCCGAGCAGACGTGGAAGGCGAAGATGCCAGACGGCAAGTTCTATCCCGTCGCACCGGGCAAGGGCTTCCCGCTCTGGAGCGGCATTGTGGTTGACTTCGGAGGTATCACAGCGCAGATCAACGACGACGCACAGTGATCTGCATATTCTGAAAGCAAAGGAGAACCCTTATGATTGATGAAATGGATAATCTGATCGCGCCAGAGCAGGATGATCCGGAGCAGACCGGCTATGATATGTCCGGTTATGATGATACCGGTTATGACTCCCCCGCTTCCACGGGCTATGGCGGATTTGACTTTGATGATGATGACCCCCTGAACGCAACAGGCGTTTCCCGTAAGAGCCTTGTGATCTTCTTCCTGATCGACACCTCCGGCAGTATGAAGGGCACCAAGATGGGTGAGCTGAATACCGTTATGGAGGAGCTGATCCCGGAGATCCGCCGTGTCGGTGAGGCTGACACGGATGTCAAGGTCGCAGTGCTGACCTTCTCGGACAGCGTGGTATGGATGTACTCTGAGCCTGTGTCCATCGAGGATTTCGAGTGGACGAGACTGCGTGCGGACGGTGTTACCAACATGGGCGCCGCCTTCAAGGAGCTTTCCATCCGCATGTCCCGCAACAGCTTCCTGAATTCTCCGTCCCTGTCCTTTGCGCCGGTCATCTTCCTGATGACAGACGGCTATCCTTCGGATGATTATAAGGATGGTCTGCGTGTTCTCAAGAAGAACAGCTGGTACAAGTACGGTCTGAAGACCGCGCTCGGCATCGGCAAGGAAGCCAATGACGATATGCTCGCTGAGTTCACCGGCACACCGGATACCGTTGTACATGCCTATTCCGGCGGACAGCTTGCGCATCTGATCAAGATCATCGCTGTAACGTCCTCGCAGATCGGTTCCAAGAGTATGACTCTTGCGGATGATGTCGGTCACGAGATCGGCATGGAGGATGTTTACGAGACCAAGCAGAAGCTGCTCGGACAGCAGATCCAGGAGATCGTCAAGTCCGAAGGCTACGGCGATTCCATCCCCTTCGACACCGGCTGGTAAGCGGGGAGCCCCCGCAGGCAGATCGACGCGCGCCCGGTTTTTCAGTGGACTGTCGATGCATAACACGCGCTGGGAGTGCGGTTTGGAGCCTGGGTGGATCAGCGCCGAGACACCGCTTAGGTGCGGTTTGGAGACCAAAGCGAAACTTGGACAGATACAGGCCGGGCATACGCTATGGGGATGCAGTATGCAGACGGCCGGGGATAGCGTTTTTACAGGAGCGGATGCCCTGCATCGGCTCTTGGCCACGTTTTTCTATGATTCCTATTCTTACATCTTACTACGATTCTTAGACTTCAAAACAGGAAGCAGGTGAACACCATGTATAACGGATTATTTCACACTCTGATCGGTGCGAGCCACCTCTCAAAGGGTACGGTATGCCAGGATGCGTCCGACTTCCGTGCCACGGAGCAATATGCGATCGCGGTCGTTGCTGACGGCCACGGCAGCAAGCGCCACTTCCGGAGCGATGTCGGCTCCAAGCTCGCCGTCAAGGCCTGCGTGGATGCAGTCAGCGACTTTATGGCTGACACGGAAGCCTTTGAAGAGGGACTGATGGAGGATCCTAAAAAGCTCATCCGCCGCATCGAGAAGAATATCATCCTGCGCTGGAATCTTGCAGTGCGGGCACACGCTGAGGAGAACCCCTTCACAGACCAGGAGAAGCTCCCGTTCACAGAGGAGAAATTCAAGG
>JAGADP010000289.1 GCA_017828885.1 Oscillospiraceae bacterium
ACTCCACGCCCACGCTCAGACGCTTGCGCTGTCCGCCGCTGAGCTTGGACACGAGCGTGTCGCGCTCCGGCGTCAGACCGAGCGTTTGCAGGACATTCTCGATCCGCTGTAGCCGCTCCGGGCGTTTCATCCGGCGCGGCAGCTTCATATCGGCTGCATTTTCGAGGGTGTAGAACACCGTGTCGCTCCCCCGCAGCAGATCTTGCTGCGGCACAAAGCCGATGCGGTGCTTCATCTCCTTGAAGTGCTCGTAGAGGTCAAGATCGCCGTGTAGGATCTGGCCTTCTGCCTTTTCATAGCCCATAACGGCGTTCATGAACGTGGTCTTGCCCGCACCGGAGCCGCCGAGGATGAGCACCATCTCGCCGGAATTGACCGTCAGCGCGATGTCCTGGAGCAGCAGCTTGCGTCCTGCCGCCGAGGAGACGCTCCGCTCGATGATCCTGATGGCAAGCGGTTCATTCGGGAAGTTTCCTGCCGGCCTTTGCTCTGGCTGTGCAGGCTCCGGCTTTGGCTCAGGTAGTTTCTGATACAGGATACAGTCGCCCCGGTAGACAAAGCAGAGGTTGGCAATGCGCACACAGTCGCCATACTGCATGTATTCCGGGTGCGTGATGCGGCGGTTGTTGATCCAGACGCCGTTGGTGCTGCCGTGATCCACGACCGCCCATCCGGCATCGGCTAAGAAAAACGAGGCGTGATGCGCCGATACAGCGCCTTCCCCGAAGGTGAGCGTTTCGCGGCTTCCGCGGCCAATGGTGATCTCCTCGGCGTTCAGCGGGATGCTGCCTGTTGCAAAGGCTTCCGGGTAATCCGTCAGAAAGACAAGCGTCACGACATCGGCGGCGCTTTGCAGCGGCTCATCGCAGATGCGCAGCACATCACCGTCCACCAGGTAGCAGCGCTCCCCCGGCGTGACCTTCTCTTTGCCGAGATAGGTGCCCGTGCTGCTGCCCTTATCCGTGTAGTACCAACCTCGGGCATCGTGCCCCAGCTCGCCGTGCTGCCGGGAGACATAGGGCTCCGCCAGGTCGATGTCCACCCGGTTCGTGCTGGTATTGCGCCCGATGCTCTGCCGTTCGCGGAGCTCTGTGATCCGCATGGTATCGCCCCGGAACACCAGCAGCAGCGGCGGCAGCGTGCGGGGCGTGCTGATGTAAACTGTCCGTTCCAATATGCTGCCCCCTTACTCCTGCTCGCTCAACTCATCCGGCTCGCCGTCGATCATATTCATGAGCTGCTTTTTGGTCGAGCCGATCTCCTCATCGGCCTCCTCTGCAGTGGCATAGGCGATGTGATAACTCCTGCCGCTGTCCTCCTTGAGGCTGACCTGCATGTCGAGCGGCACATCCACGAGTGAGCAGTGGGAAAATCCGTCTGTGAGCCCTGCGATCTGGATGCCGTCATAATAGCTGAGATACAGCTTGTCGCCGGTGAGCCGGCGGACAGCCTCTGCATCGCTGAGCGGGTTGTTGTAGACGATCAGCGCATGATACTTGATCATGGAATTGAGTTGCAGATCCTTGACCTGGTTACCCGCCAGATTCAGCACCTTGACATCCGTAGAGGACAGGGCATTTAACTCCTGGAGGGCGGAAATGTCCGTGATCTTGTTATCCGGCACATAAAGCGCCTGGAGCGACTTCACCTTTTCGAGCCCCTTCAGGCTGGTCAGTTCATTGTGCTCCGCCGAGATGACCTGTAGATCCGTACACCCCAGCAGCGATTCCAGCGAGGTGAGCTTGTTGTTGTCCACGATCAGGGCATTCAAAGACGTGCAGTCCTTTAGCGCGTCAAGGCCGGTCAGGGCATTGCCGCTGACCTGTACGACCTTAAGAGTCTCGGCGTTCTTGCCGAGCGTTCCAAGATCGGTGAGCTTGTTGTCGCGGAGGTTGACCGTCTGGAGGATCGTGCAGTTTTCGATACCGTCAAGGCTCGTCAGCTTGTTTTCCGACGCAAAGAGCTTGTCCAGCTTGATGGCGGTCTCCAGTCCCTTGAGATCGGTCAGCTCGTTCCGGCAGACATCGAGGTAGCTGAGCTGCTTGACATCGTTCAGCGGGGAGAGCGTCTTGATGGAGTTTTGCTGGAGCTCGAGCTTGTCCAATTTGTTCATGCCGGCCAGCGGCGCAATATTCTCCACCTTGTTATTGCCCAGATACAGCCTGCTTATATTCTGCAGGCCGGCCAGCGGCGTCAGGTCGCTGATCTGGTTGTTGGACAGATCGACCGTGCCAAGCCGTCCATGCTCCGCGAGGAAGCTGATGTCCGTCAGGTCGTTGTTCTCGGCGCTGAAGGTGTACAGTGAAGCCACATGCAAGGTCGAAAAATCGGCAGAAGGACAACGGCTGACCTCGAGATTGGAGAGTTTGGCAGCATTTTGCAGCGATGAAAGATCCTTGATACCCGTGCCGTTGATCCGGAGCGTGGTAAGTGTCCCGAACGTGGGCGTCAGCGCGGAAAGATCGGTCAGCTGGGAATTGTTGCTGAGATCTATCGTCCGCAGCTCCTTCATTTTCGAGGGGTTCACCGATTTGAGCTCCTGATTCGTCAGATTAAGGCCGGTCAGATACAG
The DNA here is from genome assembly GCA_017828885.1 of Oscillospiraceae bacterium. GTDB lineage: Bacteria > Bacillota > Clostridia > Oscillospirales > Ruminococcaceae > UBA3855. The sequence goes on from JAGADP010000289.1 coordinate 2,573, forward strand.
ATACCGGATCGAGGACGGCAGCGCAGAAAGCTTTCTTTCGGCGCCGGATGTGAAGATACACTCGTGGATCGTCAGCGAATCGAGCTTCGTCAGCCTGCCGATGTTTTCAAGATCGGAGGGAGTGAGCTCCATGTGGTACAAATAGAGCGATGTCTCATCGCTCTTGAAGGTGCGTTCGCCGATCCGGATCGCGCCCTTCTTGGTGGAGAGTGCGACCACGCCGGCGATCGCCGCGATGGCTGCAACGACGGCTACACCGCCGATGATAAACGGCAGCGCCTTGCCTTTCTTCTTTTTCACAGGCTTGATCTCCACAGCAGGCGCTTGCTGCGGCTGGTCGTAAACAGGCGGTGCCGGCTGCTGGGGTGGCGTGTAGACGGGCGGCGTTGACTGCGGCGGCGCATAGACCGGCTGTTCCGGCTTCTGCAACTGCACAGCGGGAACCGGCATCGGCGTGCGGTAGGTGGTGCGCTCCGCATCGAGGTCGGGGCGGAACTGCGTCCGCTCCGCATCAGGCATGTTCCCGTTCAGGGCTTCCAGAAGTGCCTGGATCGACTGAAAACGATCCTCGGCATAGACGGCCATACCCATCATGAGGGCTTCCTCAAATGCAGGGCTGATCTCGATGCCCAGCTCGGACGGACGTTTCAGGGTATCCTCACGCAGACGATCTGCTGCATCGTCCGGCACACGCCCGGTGATGCAGCGGTAGAGCGTAGCGCACAGCGCATAGACATCCGTCCACGGTCCCTGCTCACCCTTGGTGCGGTACTGCTCCTCCGGCGCATAGCCGGGCTTCACCACCACGGACAGGCTCTTGCCGCCCTCGCCCATCACATTCCGCGCAGCGCCGAAGTCGATGAGCTGCGCACCGCCGTCCACCAGCATGATATTGTCCGGGCTGATGTCACGGTGGACAAGCCCCTTCTGATGGATATGCTCCAGCGAATGCATCACCGGCAGCAGCAACGTTACGGCATCCTCAGTCTTCATCTTGCCGTTGCGTTTCAGGTGGTCCCGCAGGGTCTCGCCGTCGAGGTACGCCATGACGATGTAGACGGTCTCATTTTCCTCAAAGAAATCCCGGACATCGACAATGCCGGGCTCGCCGGAAAACTGCGCCAGTGTTCTGGCCTCCTGCAAAAAGCGCTCCTTGCCCTTCCGGTAGAATGCCAGGCGCTCCTCGCTGACAGCGGGCTGTACATTGGCCGAAACTGTAGCAGAACGGTTGACATAGCCGTTCGGATAGTATTCCTTGACCGCCACACGCATCTCGAGACGGGTGTCACGTCCGATATAGGTGATGCCGAAGCCGCCCTCTCCGATGGCAGCACCGATGCAGTATTTTCCACTCAGCACCGTGCCGGGCAGCAGATGGTGCGCCGGCGCCGTATAGTCCTGCAAACTCCCGCAGGACGGGCATTTTTCGTCCGTCAGCGGCTCCATGCAGCGGATACAGTATTTCATTTGTGCTCCTCCTGCTCTTTTTCAATCATGACAGCGATCGCGCTGTTGTTGTCATTGTGTGCCGGCACACGCTCCGGCAGCAGGTCGCGCATCGCAGAGAGCCATTCCTCCGGGGAATTGGCGGCCGCGAGGGTCGCGGTCATGTCCGATTCGAGGACATATTCCCAGAAGCCGTCCGTACAGAGCAGCAGCGCATCCGCTTCCCCGGCAGAGAATTCCGTCAGCTCCGGACGGAGCGTTTCGTAGGCACCGAGTGCCTGCGTCAGGACGCTCCTGTCCTCGTGGGTGCGGATACCGTCCGGCGTGATCTCGCCCCGCAGCACGGCCATCTGTGCCACGCTGTGATCGAGTGTCCGGTGGAGCAGTTCCCCTTTCCGGAAGGCGTAGATGCGCGAATCCCCGACATGTGCAAGTACGATGCGCTCCTGCGTGATGAGCACGGCGGCGGCCGTCGTCAGCCTGCGGCGGCCGGCTGCCTCCCCCATGAGGCGGCTGTTGACCGCAAGCAGCACCTCCCGCAGATCGGTCTGTGCCCCCTGTGAACGGAATGCTTCGTCAAACATCTGCACGGCCGTCTGCGATGCCACAGCACCCTCTGCATAGCCGCCGACCCCGTCTGCCGCCGCAAGCAGCGCACAGCCGTTTTGCTCAGCGGTCAGGATGCTGTCCTCGTTCTGCTCACGTCCCCCGGCATCGGAATAGGATGCAACGTGAAGCTCCATGCCCCTTCTCCCCTTTCGTCCGATACGCGCAGTATCGGCATACAGTCTATCTTTATTGTACCATAAAATCCGCCGGAATGCAACCGTATTTTTCCGATGCCCCCAAAATAATTGCCCCCTTTTGTGCAAAAAGAGGGCTCGTTTGGACTTAGGTAGAAGCAGGTATAAAAAAGCGCCCCCTGTGCGGGAGCGCTCTGGATCATTCGATTGAAACAGGACTTATGCCTCTTCCTCGTCATCGTACTCAGCGTCGTCATCCTCACCGACTGCTCTCATGGAGAGGGAGATGCGCTTGCTGTCCTCGTCGATGTTGGTGATCTTCACAGTTACCTCATCGCCTACGGATACAACGTCCTTCACGTTCTCAACGCGGCGGTCAGCCAGCTGAGAAATGTGGATCAGGCCGTCAACACCGTCGATGATCTGTGCGAATGCACCGAAGGAGGTGATGGATACGATCTTAGCGTCAACAACGTCGCCAACCTCGTAGTTAGCCTTGAACTTCTCCCACGGGTTGTCCTCGGAACGCTTGTAACCCAGAGAAATGCGGTCGTTCTCCTGGTCGAGATCCTTGATGTAAACCTTCAGCACGTCGCCAACGGATACGACCTGAGACGGATGCTTGATGCGGTTCCAGCTCAGCTCGGAGATGTGTACCATGCCGTCGATGCCGCCCAGGTCTACGAATGCACCGTAGCTGGTCAGGCTCTTGACTTCGCCCTCGTACTCCTTGCCTACCTCTGCGGTCTCCCAGAACTTGGACTTAGCAGCTTCCTTCTCCTTGCGGTTAACTGCCTTGATGGAGCCAACTGCGCTCTTGCGGCGCTCCGGAGCCTCGATCACGATGAACTTCACAGTCTGTCCCTTCAGACCGTCGAGGGATGCCTCTCTCGGCAGACCGGTCTGGGATGCCGGGATGAAGATACGAACGCCCTCGTAGAATACATTGACGCCGCCCTTGACAACTGCGGAAACCTGAGCCTCCAGAACGGTGCCCTCTTACT
>JAGADP010000290.1 GCA_017828885.1 Oscillospiraceae bacterium
ACCCGCGCCGAGAACAACCCGTTCCCGGAGTGGCCGAGAGTCTGCAAGACCGACTACGGCCAGGAGGAAGCCATCGCGGTCTTCGGCAGCGATCCGAGACGCTACTGCACCACCGTCAAGGAATTCCTGAAGGATGAAAAGGGCGCTCTCTGCGGCCTCAAGACTGTGAAGCTCACCTTTGACGAGAACCGCCGCCCCCACGAGGTCGATGGCAGCGAGGAGGTGCTCCCGTGTGAGCTCTGCCTGATCGCAGCGGGCTTCCTGGGCTGTGAGCAGTTCGTGGCAGATGCCTTCGGCACTGAGCTGACCGAACGCGGCAATGTGAAAACGGCTCAGGATGCGCACCAGACAAGCGCAGCCAAGGTCTTCACCGCCGGTGATATGCACATCGGACAGTCGCTCGTTGTCCGTGCGATCCGGGAAGGACGTGATACCGCAGCCGAGGTGGACAATTATCTCATGGGCTATACCAATCTGCCGGGAGGGACAGAAGCATGATATATTCAGAAGAAGAGATCCTGCAATACATCGAGGAGAATGACGTCAAGTTCGTGAAGCTGACCTTCTGCGACGGCAACGGCGGCATGAAGAACATCTCCATCCCCGCACCGGGGCTGGAACAGGCATTTGCCAAGGGCATACGCATCACGGCAAAGAAGATCCCCGGCTTCGGACCGGCGAACGGGCGCGATCTGTTCCTGTTCCCCGATGCCCAGACCATGACGCCGCTCCCGTGGCGTCCGCAGGACGGCAGGGTCATCCGCATGTTCTGCTACATCCGCTATGCGGACGGCACCCCCTTTGAGGGCGACAGCCGCTATTTCCTGAAAAAAGTGATGAAGAAGGCCGTAGCAGAGGGGTACCGGTTCCGGTTCGGCACCTCCTGCGAATTCATGCTGTTCCTGACCGATGCGGACGGCTGCCCGACATTGACCCCGCACGACCATGCCGGCTACTGCGACACCGCCCCGGAGGACAGAGGCGAGAACCTGCGCCGGGATGTCTGCCTGACGCTCGAGCAGATGGGCATCCAGCCCGTCTCCTCCCGCCATGAATCCGCAGACGGCCAGCATGAGATCGACTTCGCGGCAGCATCGGCATTGAAGGCGGCGGACGTGTTCCTGAGCTTCAAGTCAGCGGTGAAGTCCATCGCCCATGTGCATGGTGTACATGCCTCCTTCGAGCCGAAACCTCTGCCGCAGGAATCCGGCAACGGCATGCACATCACCCTCACTGTCTACCGCAAGGACGAGGATCATGTGGATCCCGCGCTGCAGCAGCAGGCCGCTGCCGGCATCATGCGGCGTATCCGCGAGTTTGCGCTGTTTACGAACTCCACCGTCAATTCCTATGAGCGTCTCGGCGAATTTGCCATCCCGCGCACCATCACCTGGTCGCTGCGTGAGGGCGCACAGCTCTTCCGTCTCTATGACGAGAGCGATGAGGAGGGTCTGACGCTGCGTGCTGCGGACTGCGCCTGCAATCCGTACTACGTCTTCGGCCTGATGATCTGTGCTGCGATGGAGGGCATTGCAGATGCGCTCCCGCTCCCGCCGGAGGATACCGGTGAGACCGAGCTGCCGCACGATCTTGGCGAAGCAGCCAAATGTGCTGAAAAATCCGCATTCTTACAGCAGCATCTCCAGCCGGCTGTGCTCCAGGAGGTGCTGGAGGATCGCCGTGCGCAGTGGAAAGCGCACAGACAGGTTTAAGAGACATTACCGGGGCTTGCCCCTTTTCTGACACATAAAGGAGTGTTTGAAATGCATGTAATACATTACAGCAAGGAGGTAAATTTTGGAACGGATCTTGATCGTATCAGGCAGCAACGGCGCTGCGGTATCGCTGTCAGGCTTCCTGCGGGATTCCTTCCGATGTACACCAAGAATCGTAGAATCAGCCTATCAGGCAAGGATGGCTCTGGAGAATGACCGCACGACGGAACTCGTGCTGATCAATTCTCCGCTGATCGACGAAACAGGCGTGGAATTGGCGCAATTTGTCACGAAGCAGACAGCAGCCAACTGCATCCTGATGATCAAACAGGATGCGATCGAACGAATGACAGAGATGGCAGAGCATTTTCAGGTGATCCTGCTCGGACGGCCTCTGAACAAGGCGATGCTCTACCAGATCATCCGGATCATTGACATTTCTGTGAAGCGCTCACAGTCCATTTATGAGGAGAACCGGCGCCTTGAACAGAAGATCAAGGACATCCGGACGGTGGACAGAGCAAAATTCCTGCTGATGCAGTTTGAGGGCATGACCGAAGAGGAGGCACATGCCTATCTGGAAAAATACGCAATGGATAAGCGCCGCCGCAAACCGATCGCAGCGCTTGAGATCATTGACCGCATCAATGAGCAGTATCTGTGACGGAGGTGGACAGCATGGGTTCCATTCATGAAGAATGCGGCGTGTTCGGCATATTCGAGCAGCAGCCCGCCGATGTGGCGGCGAGTGCCTATTTCGGGCTGTACGCCTTGCAGCATCGCGGGCAGGAGAGCGCCGGTATTGCGGTCTGTGACCGGGGCGTGATCGCCCATCACCGCGATGACGGACTGGTCTCCGAGGTGTTCACGCAGGAGGAGCTGCACGCCCTCGGCAAGGGGCAGATGGCGGTCGGCCATGTACGCTATTCGACCACGGGCGGCAAGAGCCGGAACAACATCCAGCCCCTTGTCATCCGCCATATCAAGGGCAACTTAGCACTTGTCCACAACGGCAATCTGACCAATGCCGCGGCGCTCCGGCGGAGCTTTGAGCTTGACGGCGCGATCTTCCACGGCACCTCCGATACCGAGGCGATCGCCTATGAGATCGTGCGCCACCGCCTGCAAAGTGCTTCCACCGAGGAAGCCGTGGAGCGGGCGATGCCCTGCCTGTGCGGGGCGTATTCCTGCATCCTGATGACGGCGCAGAAGCTCATCGCCTTCCGGGATCCGAACGGCTTCCGGCCGCTCTGCATCGGCCAGACGCATGATGGCGCCTATGTCATTGCCTCGGAGAGCTGTGCGCTCGATTCCGTGGGGGCAGCGTTCCTGCGGGATGTGGAGCCGGGTGAGATCGTGGTCGTCAGCAGTGAGGGACTGCGCTCCATCCGCACGCACTGCAAGACGGCACCGCAGAATATCTGCATTTTTGAGTATATCTATTTCGCAAGACCGGACTCCGTGATCGGCGGTGTTTCCGTCCATCATGCGCGTGTCACGGCAGGAAAGCTCTTAGCGCAGCACAGCCCCGTGGATGCGGATATCGTCATCGGCGTGCCGGATTCCGGGCTTGATGCCGCCATCGGCTATGCGCAGGAGAGCGGCATCCCCTACGGCATCGGCTTTATCAAGAACAAGTATATCGGCCGGAGCTTCATCCAGCCGGAGCAGTCGCAGCGTGAAAATGCCGTGCGCATCAAGCTGAATGTCATCCGTGAGACCGTCGCCGGAAAGCGCGTTGTCATGATCGACGACTCCATCGTCCGTGGCACGACTTCGGCGAAGATCATCTCGCTCCTGCGGGATGCAGGTGCCGCGGAGGTACATGTGCGCATTTCCTCGCCGCCGTTTTTGCACGGGTGCTATTTCGGCACGGACATCGACTCCGAGGAACATCTGATCGCGAATCACTACCATTCGCCGGAGGAGATCGCCCGCCACATCGGCGCGGACAGCCTCGCCTATCTCCCGATCGAAGCGCTCGGCGCGCTCATCGGCCAGGAGGACGGCTTCTGCAAGGGATGCTTTACCGGTGAATACCCGGTGGATGTCTCCGGCGCCGGCAAGAAGAACAAATTTGACGAAAAGCTATAAAGCAAACAGCCTTTCCCGCAGGGGAGAGGCTGTTTTTGGTTTAAACTATTGACGAATCCCTCTCTATATGCTATAATAAATGCAATGGACTGTCAAAAAATTCAGGAGCATTTGCACAGCGCTCCTTCTATTCTACGAAAAGACCGGACGTGAAAGACAGCGCAGACCGACATTTTTACAACAGGAGGGTAAAAGTATGAAGATCTTATTGATCGGCGGAACCGGCACGATCAGCATGGCGATCACGCGGCGTTTCGTCCGGCAGGGGCATGAGGTGTTTTTGCTCAACCGCGGCACACGCTCGGCAGAGCTCCCGGAC
>JAGADP010000291.1 GCA_017828885.1 Oscillospiraceae bacterium
CTCCCCTCGCAGATACCCCTGCTCCTTGCGCTTTGCGATGCTCAGATAGTGGAAGGCGCTCGTTTTCACGCCGAAGCATTCCGGCAGCACCTCCCGCACCGACGCCCATGCCGGATGCGTCCGGTAGACGATGGGCGAGGCATCCCACTCGAACGTGGTCGGGTTGGACTTGTGCAGCAGCTGCAAATACTTCCGGATGTCCCAGCCGTTGATGTCATACACGTCATCGAGCTGCCAGTCGATCACATCCCGGGTATCTTCCAGCCGCAGATAGTCCTCCGTGCGCCGCAGATACACGAACCGCACGTCATAGTCGCTATCCGGCGAAGCAAAGCCCCATGCCCTGCTCCCCGACTCCACACAGTGCAAGATCGTCACCTGTTCCTGCTGCTCGATCTCGTCAAGCTTCTGTAAAATACGCTGTTGGATCTCATCCATTGGCGTCCGTCCTTTCCGTGATGGTGCCGCCGCCGATGACCGTGTCCCCGTCATACAGCACGACAGCCTGGCCGCTCGTGATCGCACGCTGCGGCTCGTCAAACTTCACATGCAGCTTACAGCCCTCCATCCACGCGGTGGCGGGCTGTTCCTTATGCCGGTAGCGGATCTTCGCCATGCAGCGGATCGGCTCTGCCAGATCATCCACAGAGATGAGGTTCACATCCTCCGCAACAAGGCTGTCCGAGAGCAGGTCGGCATGTTCCCCGAGGATGACGCGGTTCTGTGCCGTGTCGATCCCGCAGACATACAACGGATGCCCTGCCGCCACGCCCAGACCGCGCCGCTGCCCGATGGTGTAGTGGATGATGCCCCGGTGTGTGCCGAGAACATTCCCCTGCGTGTCCACGAATGCACCCTCTGCATAGCTGTGCCCCGTGAAGCGCTCTAAAAAGCCCGCATAATCGCCGTCCGGAACAAAGCAGATATCCTGGCTGTCCTTCTTACGGGCGTTGAGCAGGCCGTGCTGCTCGGCGATGCGGCGAATCTCCTCCTTGCGGTAGGTGCCGAGCGGGAAGCGCACATGGGCAAGCTGTGCCTGTGTGAGCGAGTAGAGCACATAGCTCTGATCCTTGGTCTCGTCAAGGCCTTTTTTCAGCAGATAGCGCCCGTTTTCATGCTCGATCCGCGCATAGTGCCCCGTCACCACGTAGTCGAAGCCCATCTCCTCCATGCGCTGGAGCATGGCGCCGAATTTCAGGAAGCGGTTGCAGTCGATGCAGGGGTTCGGGGTCGCGCCGCGCTCATAGCAGTCCGCAAAGCGCTGCATGACGTCCTCCCGGAACTGCCCGGAGAAATTGAACACATAGTGCAGCATCCCGAGCTTTGCCGCAGCGAGCTTTGCATCCTGCACATCGCTCAGCGAGCAGCAGGACGACTCCCCGTTGATGCCAAGGTCGCCGTTGTGGAAAAGCTGCATGGTCGCGCCGGCGCATTCATAGCCGGCCTCCTGCATCAGCAGCGCCGCCGCAGAGCTGTCCACGCCGCCGGACATGGCGATCAGTGCCTTCTCGCGCCTGTTTTCTACGTTTTTTGCATCCGGCATATCAATAGTAGGTGTATTCATATCTGGTATAGCCCCGTTCCTGGTAATCATAGGTAATGTCATTCCGCACGAGCTGCGATGCGTAGGATTCCTTTGTGAGATCACCATATTTGTTGTATTCATACCGGATGATGACCTCTTCGCCGGTGCCGTCGGACTTGTAGGCACCATAGGTCGTCTGGGTGAGTCTGTCGTCATCATCGTACACGTAGCGGATCTCGTTGGTTTTGATCTGGGTAAAGTCATCCATTGTCAGCGGATCAGCGTGCCGGGAATTCAATGCGTAGGTATGATAGCGATACAAAGTGAGCCTGTCCTTTTCATCCGTCAAGTAATTGGGGTTGTCGTTAAAATAGGTCGGACGATCATAGAATTCATCAAAAGTGAGCTTTCTCATCCCGGTCAGATCATAGTCTCTGTCTCCGATGATCCCCCATGGAAGCCCGTTTTCGTCATAAGAAGTCCAGTAGGTGACGACGTTCCGTGTTCCCTCCGGAACGGCCCACCAGATAAAATGCACCTCATACGGCGGGTCTGCCATTCCTTCGCGGGTGGTGAGCTTTTCAATGAAATCACCATCGCAGTATGTTGCATCATAGCCGGCACAGTTTATCGTTTTCTGCCATAGTTTTCCGTCATTGATCTCAAACTGCGGCAGCGTGATGACGAGATTGCTCCGCAGATCCCTGATCTGGTTCCCGCTGCTGAAATTATCCGAATCAGCCGCCTCATTGAACGGGTCGTACAACGCAGCGCTCTGGATCGTCCAGTGGTCATCATACTGTTCACAGTAGTGATAGTAGTACTTTTTGCCGTCCGTCGATTCTACGGCGCTGGCGCGGTGATACATGACCGCCATATGGTTGGCAAGGTCATACTCTCTTGTGAATAACACATCGCCAAATGAATTGTAACCGATCTCTGAGACAAGGTCGTCGTTGTCATTGTACTGGTATTCCTTGGCACTCAGCGCCCAACTGTCCGCCGGGATCTCCGAAATAGCCGAGCCCGTGACCTCGTGGGAACGCGGGTAAGTGGTCTTGTCGTCCCTGCACCAGCTCTGCGAATGGCTGTTCAGATAATCCACATCGTCCGTGTACATCAGCTCGGAATCCTCGATACGGACGATCCTGCCTTCCGTATCGTATTGTTCGCTTCTGACCATGTACTCCTCCGGTGTGCCTTCCATTGAGATAATGACACGGTCTGTCGAGGTGCTTGCTTCATACTTCTTTTTTGTTTTGATGTGTCCCTCACCGACAACGACCGGCTCCGTTGTTTCCGATTCAGTTGCTTCCGGCTCTGTTTCAGTCACAGGTTCCTCTGCCGATGCTTCGGTTTCGGTGAACTCTGTTTCAGTTTCGGTCTGCAAGTCGCTCTCTATGCTCCAAGTGGATGCACCGTTATCTTTTTCATTGTAATAATCAGCGATCTTTCGTCCTACCGCATCAATATAGCGGCCGCATCCGGTCAGCGGCAACAGCACGGTAATTGCCAGGATCGCTGCTGATACACGCTTAAAGTCCATCGTATCCCTCCTGTCGGCACAGTATGTCAGACTCAGCCCCCGAGCTCGATCATCTTGTCGATGCAGCGGCGTGCCTGTACGATGGTCTCGTCATCGAGGACGATCTCCTCGCCGCACTGGCTCTGCACGATGTTGTACACATCCACGAGGGTCGTGGACTTCATGTTCGGGCAGATCAGCTCCTTGGAGAGCGGGAAGAAGCGCTTGTCCGGGCAGTCATACTGGAGCTGCTCGGCAATGCTGATCTCCGTGCCGATGATAAATTCCTTGGCATCCGATGCCTTGGCATAGTCGATGATGCCCGAGGTCGAGCCGATATAATCCGCCTGCTCCACAACGCCGGGAACGCACTCCGGATGCACGAGCACGAGCGCCTCCGGATGGAGCGCCTTGGCCTGCTTCACGGCATCCGGCCGCACGGCAGCATGCACGGGACATCCGCCCTGCAAGAGCTTCACAGTCTTTTCCGGGACAGCCTTGGCCACGAACGCACCGAGGTTGCAGTCCGGGATGAACAGGATCTTGTCATTGTCGAGCGCCTTGGCGATCTTCACCGCCGAGGACGAGGTCACGCACACGTCCGCAATGGTCTTGAGCGCCGCCGTGGTGTTGACATACGCCATGACGGTGTAGCCCGGGAGCGTTTCCTTGACCTGTGCGATCATCTCCTTGTCCATCTGCTCCGCCATCGGACAGGCAGCGATGGGGTTGGAGAGCCATACACGCTTCTGCGGGGAGAGGATCTTGACCGTCTCCGCCATGAAGCGCACGCCGCACAGCAGGACATTCGCCTGCGGGACGTCCTTGGCCTTCACGCTCAGTGCATAGGAATCGCCCACAAAATCGGCGATCTCCGTGATCTCCCGTGCCACATAGCTGTGGGCGAGGATGCAGATGTCGTTTTCCTTCTTCAGTCGCAGGATCTCCTGCTGCATTTCTGTGATCGTCATAGTTTTACCTCACTTTAATTATTTGCAATTACAAGCCCCTCTTGCAAGGTTCGCAAGCTGCGGCGGGAGGATCTCAACAAACGTTTGCCATTCATCCATAGATAAATGCAAAAACAGCTTTATATCATAGGGTGCATCATTCGAGCACCCAAGCCATTTGTTGGTTTTCAGCTGTGCATAGGCAGCACAGAACTTCGTGAAATCTCGCCGCTTTTCCTGTAGGAGCGCCCGGTATTCCTCGCTGGCTTCACATTCCGAAAAATGCGAGCAGAACATCTCCGCCATAAGATCGGATACGGTGTAGCCCGCCAGCTTCATTTCATCTGTATACCGCTTTGCATAAAAGTTCTTCATAGGCTGTCACCTGATCTCCAGCGATCGTTTGCCCCGCAAAGCAAGGCATGAGCGATACCGCACGCACCTAACGCTTATCCTTATCTACAAACTCCAGTGCGATCGTTGCAACAATCGCATAGAGCACCGTGAACACGATCAGGAGGAACCAGAGCCCTGTCAGATGCCCGACGGTGAATTCGTAATTGTCCTCCACGCGGTAATCCGAGAGGAACATGCCATTGACATTGACGGAGGTGCAGATCGCCCGCTGTGCCCATTTCGCAATGGTCAGGTGCGAGATCAGCTCCGTCAGGTCTTTCAGCTCGAAGATGACACCCGACATGACAAGCTGGATGATGAGCACGAACGGCATCACCGTCATGGCAGTGTTCGGGTTCTTCACGATGGACGACACCATCAGCCCGAGGGCATCGGCGCTGTAGATCGTCAGGAAAAACGTCAGCAGCAGCTCGATCGCCGTCGGGAGAAAGACGCCCGCTGACGGCAGGCGGTTCATGTTCGCCACCGTGATGATGACCGTCACGATCAGGCTCTCCGCAAGGCTCAGCACCAGCTCATAGACCATGTGCGCCGCCACATAGGACGACATGTGCAGCCCGGAATGATGCTCACGCTTTAAAATATCGCGCTCCTTGCAGACCGACTGGATGGAGTTGAAAATGCCGATCCAGATGCAGGCACACACCAGCGCAAACGAGCCGTTGATGGTGTCCTTGTACGCCGTGAAGGTGTCCTCACTGAGCACCAGGCAGATCAGAATGGTGATGATCGCCGCGCTGATGAAGGTCTTCCAGCCTTTCTCATTGACAAAGATGCGGAAGCACTTCCGGATGTAGATGCCCGTCTGCTGTAATCTGTTAGCACCCTCCATAGCGGCTCCTTTCTGCCTTGTAACGGTCGATGTAGTAGTCGGCCAGCCCCTCGCCGCCCTCCTCCGGGCGGTTGATGCGGCGCACCACGTCCTCGAGCGTCTGCGTCCCGAAGAACGTCCGTGCATCCGGCACAGAGCCGTAGAACGCCAGATGCCCCACGTTGTCGCGCGTGCTCTTGGCCAGC
>JAGADP010000292.1 GCA_017828885.1 Oscillospiraceae bacterium
AACGCCGACATCCTGCCCGCCGACTGCGGCGCCGGCGACATCGCCGTCTACGCCAGCTACTTCTTCGGCAAGGACAGCTTCGGCATCATCGATCCCGAGGGCGGCGCCCTGGAGATGATCATCCACGACAAGGGCGAGATCGGCGGCCCGCTCAACCAGTTCAGTACCATCGGCTACAAGTTCGAGACCAACGGGGCGACCATTCTCTACCCCGAGCGCCTGCTGCGCGTGATGAGCACCAGCTCCTTCTCCGCGGCCGACGAGGCCAATTGAGGAGGAACGGACATGAAGGAAAAGCGCATCGAGGTCTTTATCCCCAGAGGCTCCGACCGGGAGGACCCCAATTACTTCGTGGGCATCAACGGCGTCAACTACCTGCTGCCCAGAGGCAAGAAGTCGATGGTCCCGCCCGCCGTGGCCGAGGAGATCGCCAGGAGCGAACGCGCCGCCGAGCATCTCTACGAGAACATGGACTTCATGAAGCAGGCCGGGAGATAAGACGGAAAACGGAAGACCGGGAGGCGAAAGCCTCCCGGCTGTGAGGAGCAAAGCATGAAAGCAATGGAAGTCATCGAGCGGGTCGACCTGCTCGAGCCGAACGACTATTCCCCCGAGCAGAAGCTGCACTGGCTGAGCACGCTCGATGGGAAGGCCTTCCGCGAGCTCGTCGAGACGCACAAGGGTGCGGAGATCACCGAGCTGCCGGCCTATGTCAACGGCGGCGAGGAGCTGCTCATCGGCGCGCCCTACGGTGAGGACGTCTACTATTATTATCTCCAGGCCATGATCGCGGCGGAGAACGGCGAGACCCAGCGCTACAACAAGCGCATGACAATGTTCAACTCTGCATACCAGGAGTGGACCAACAACTACAACCGGACGCATAAGCCGAAGCGCGCGGGAGCGCATTTTCTTTTCTGAGGAGGACACCATGGGACTGCTGCCGACACTGGGCTGGGAATACAGCGAACGAGAGGTCACGGATACCTTCGCCGGTTATAACCGCAATCTGAAGATCGGGGACGGGGAGTTTTTCCACACCGAAAACCTGACAAGTGCATACTATCCGCTTCTGGCGAACAGGAAGAAGCGCGGCAGAGTATCTGGCCTCACGGCTCCGCAGGGGCTGCTGGCCAAGGAGAAGCTGGCCTATGTGGACAACGGGACGCTGTACTATGACGGCGCAGCAACACCGGTCACGGGACTCTCCGGCGGCGAGAAGCAGCTGGTGAGCATGGGCGCATACATCGTTGTCTTCCCGGACAAGGTGTTTTATAACACCGCAGATTCGACGGATTACGGCAGTATGGAGGCCACTTACACCAGCACCGGCGTCGTGAAGTACACGATGTGCCGGCTTGACGGATCTGACTATAATACTCCGACTGTGGATGTAGATCCGCCTGCGAGCCCGGCCAATGGCGACATCTGGATCGACACGAGCGGCGCCACGCATATCGTCAAGCAGTGGGTCTCCGTTTCCGTGGAATGGATCGAGATCCCGACGGTCTACACCAAGGTCGAATTCATTTCCTACGGGGAAGTCCCTGGACTGTTCAAGGAGTTTGACGGTGTGACGATCTCCGGGTCGGATGTTGACGAGGTCAACGGCGATAAGATCATCTACAGCATCGGCGGCGACACGAACACGAAGGACTACATTGTTGTTGTTGGCCTGCTGGAAACTGCTGTCACGCAGAGCACCGGCTACGTCAAGCTGGAGCGCAAGGTCCCGGAGCTGGACTATGTGGTCGAGTGCCAGAACCGGCTGTGGGGATGCAAGTACGGTATCGCAGACGGGAAGAACCTGAACGAGATCTACTGCTGCACGCTTGGAGATTTCAAGAACTGGCGGCAGTACATGGGGCTGAGCACCGATAGCTGGGCAGCATCCGTAGGATCTGACGGGCCGTGGACCGGCGCGATCAACTACCTGGGCCATCCGATGTTCTTCAAAGAGAACCGCATCCATCGCGTGTCTGTGTCTTCTGCAGGCGCGCATCAGATCACAGAGACCGTGTGCCGTGGTGTGCAGGAAGGCAGCAGCAAGAGCCTGCAGGTGGTCAACGAAACGCTGATCTACAAGTCCAGGTCCGACGTGTGCGCCTACCAGGGGAGCTTTCCGCAGAGCATCAGTGAAGCGCTGGGCGAGCTGCCCTTCTACGATGCAGTGGCTGGTGCTATCGGGGATCGATACTACATTTCTATGAGGGACGGCAGCGATGCCTGGCACCTGTTCACTTTTGATATTAAGCGGGGTATCTGGCTGCGCGAAGACGGCCTGCATGCCAAGGCTTTTGCCAGATACGGAGATGATCTGTACTGCATCACAAACGACAATGCGCTGTTTACTATGCTTGGCAGCGAGGGGACATTGGAGCCCTATGTGAGCTGGCAGGCGGAGACGGGACTGATGTACTATCAGTATCCGGATCGGAAGTATGTACAGCGCTACAACCTGCGGCTGTTCATGGAAGAGGGCGCGGAGGTTGACGTGTACCTGCAGTATGATTCCTCCGGTGAATGGATCAGGCAGGGCAGGATCAAGATGAAGGGCACCAGGACCGTGACGCTCCCGATCCGGCCACGAAGATGTGACCATCTAAGGATGAAGATCGTTGGCAAGGGTGAGGTCCGGCTGTATTCCATTGCCAGGATCTTGACGATAGGGAGTGACGTAGGATGAGAACGATCGACCTGCCTCCGATCCTCACCGGAGACGAGGAGCATCAGATCCAGCAGCTTCGGGACTATCTGATCCGGCTGGTGCAGCAGCTGAACGAGGAGGAAAACAATGCTTGAGTTTTATGTAAGCAATCAATCGATGAAGATGTTCACGCCTGTCATCGCAGCAGATACGCTGCACTTCCTCACAGGCGTCGTGCACTTCACCGATGACGTGTGGGACGGGTAC
>JAGADP010000293.1 GCA_017828885.1 Oscillospiraceae bacterium
ATCACGTCCTCCGGTATCACCATCGGCCATCCGCAGCACATCTATATCGGCGATGCTTCCTGGGACAACCACGAGAAGTTCGCGAAGGGTGTCGAGGGCGTCTGCTCGGGCGTGACTGTTTCCCAGAACATGCTCTATGATATTTCCGTGGTACACGGCTTCGGCGGCTGCGCGGCCATCACGACCTACTACGGCGACCACATCAACATTTTGCATAATACGATAGAGAAAACTGCTTACAACGGCATCCACCTCGGCTGGGGCTGGTGCAATTTCCAGGACAGCACCACATGCCACGACAACCAGATCTGCTACAACCGTGTCATCGGCAGCCTGAACCGTCTGCATGACTCCGGCGGCATCTACACCATCGGACAGATGCCCGGCACGATCATCAACGAGAACTACATCCAGGGCATCCCGGCAGGGCGTCCGGGCGCTCCGACCTATGGCCTGCACAATGACGAGGGTACGGCATGGATCGAGGAGAATGACAACATCCTCGAGATCGACCCGAATGTCACCTATACGATCAACTGCGAGGACTACGGTCAGAAGCATCACCTGAACATCGCCCGCACCTATGCGACCGTCAACAAGATGGGCATTGATCCGCCCGACAGCAAGATCGACCGCCCGATCGTGGTCGAGGACAATGTATGGCCGTTCACGCAGTACAAGTTCTGCCTGAACTCCGGCGTGGAGGATGCCTACAGAGATCTTGTTCCGGGATGGCTCACCCCGGCGGCGGACTATGTCTTCCCGGCAAGCTGCCAGACGACCTGCGGCAGCAAGCTCCCGATCCGCAAGGGCGGGAACACCGTCTGGATCGCTCCGGATAATACCACGACCTTCAAGGCAGGTGCGACCATGACCAAGGCCGCTGCCAATGCGACAAGCATCAAGACCCCCGAGACCGAGGGCGAGTACCGCATCTATGTGGTCGATGCTTCCGGCAAGGTACTGAGCAAGTCCCAGCATCTCCTGCGGCTGAGCGGCTCCTCCGCGGGCATCGAGGCGGAGAGCTTTGACTACCAGTCCGGCATTGACCTCGAGAACTGCTCCGAGGGCGGCTCTGATGTTGCCTACATCGAGAACGGCGATTACATCGGCTTCAAGGGCATCGACCTGACCGGCGGCGAGAGCATCGACTTCCGCATCGGCTCCAACGGCGCGACCGCAGCGCTCGAGGTACACATCGACAGCCCGGACGGCACCCGCATCGGCAAGATGGATGTCAAGGGCACCGGCGGCTGGCAGAAGTGGGAGACCCAGAACTGCCCGATCGAAGCGACCTCCGGCGTGCATGACCTGTACTTCGTCTTCACCGGCGATGAGGGCTATCTGTATAACCTCAACTGGTGGAAGCTGAATGCTGTGGAGGTACCGCCCGTACTCGGCGACCTCAACGGCGATGACACCGTGGACATCTTCGACCTGGCGCTCCTGAAGAAGGCAGTCCTCACCGGCGAGACCGACTACTTCCGCAATGCGGATGTGGATGGGGACGGAGAGCTCACCGCACTCGATGTGGTGGCGCATACCAAGTTTATCCACAAGCTGATCTTAGCTTTCCCGGCAGCGGAGTAGCCTCCGCCGGCGAGTTGCTTCGCAGATTGCAACTGCACTTCTTTCACAATCGCTTGCCCCCAATGGCTTTCGCCAAAGGGGGCAATGCTGTTTTTTCTTCGCACATCGCAGCAAGCTGCTCCTGTTTCTCGCTTCGGTGTTTCAGACGATAGTGCATTTCTATCACTTTTCTGCGATAGTATCCCTTATGCCCGGACAGCGAGCGAAGCGATGCTGTCCCCAAAATGCGCAAAGCAGACAAGGCCAAGCGAGGAATGCACCGTGTAAGGCTGCCTACAACTCCGAACTGTGACCCCGGCCACTTTCTATACCGCCGTCGCCCCGTCTTGCGGGGCGATCGAGCGGGAAGCAGCTTCCGAATCTGCCCTGCGCCAAAGCGGGTGCAGGGCAGCCGCCCTGCCGGCGGGGAGTCCAGAGGGTGCCGCCGCAGGCATCCTCTGGGCAGGGGTGAGGTGCATCTGCATCAGAAATTGCATAGCCCGGGGGCTGCAAGCCCCCATAACAAAAGCCTGCCCCCTGAGTTTGATGAACGCTCAGGGGGCTTTCTCTTATCAGATCCCGAAAAACTTCTCATGAAACACGAGCCGCATCACGATCAAGCCGATGGCCGCGGCAAGGATGATGAGCGCCAGCTTCAGCTCGTCCTCTTTGGAAAGCTGCCGGGGGCCATTCCGGGTCTTGGGCTTTGGCGGCGGAGGTGCTTCGTCCCGGAGGGGGACTTTCTTCTCCTCGATGACGAGGGGGGAGTTGTTGTCGTTGAGCCTTACCGGCTCATTGTTGTCACGTAGATCCATATCAGACACCTTCTATCAGGCTCGTCAGATCCGTCATCTCCGACACCTGTTTGAAGTGGACGCTCACCATATCCAGCCCGTTCTGTGCGAAATACAGCCGCAACACGGAGTACTTCGAGAACAGCGGTACGCGGTTCGTGAAGCTCACAGGTTCGCCGTTCGTGCCGTTCCATGTGAAGGTGCCGGATGCCGTACCGGTCGCGTAGAGGGTGACGGCCATCTGTGCCAGCTCACCCGCCGTGGAGGACGCCGTCACGGTGACATCGAACCAGCCCGGGGTCAGGACGTTCAGCCCGAAGACGTAATTCTTCCCACGCTCGGATTGCACGCCGGTCAGGTCGAGGGTGAACTCCTTTTCCACATCGTGGAAGACCACATCGCCCGCATTGTCATTCTCCTCGTCCGGCCGCCCGGTGATGACAGCCGCCGTATCCACGCCGCAGAGCCGTTCCATCGCCTTTGTCCCGAGGAGGAAGCGGCATACGTTCATCGCGCAGCGCTGGAGCTCGGCGCGGGTCACTGTCCCCGCAGAGAGCGCCTGCATCAGGTCATCGCCGTTGGCCTCGGTACACTCCGCGCAGACCATGTAGACGTCGTTCTGCGCCCGTACCATCGCCGAGAGGAGCTTCTTGTCAGGCTTGCCGCCGCGGACGTTGATGTTCGCCCACCAATCCGTCATGAGGAAGCCGGAAAAGCCCCATTCCTTGCGGATGATCTCTGTGCAGAGGTCATAGTTGCCCGCCGTCCAGAGCCCGTTTACGGAGCCGTAGGTCGTCATGATGGAATCCGCGCCGCCCTCCTTCACAGCGATCTCAAAGCCCCGCAGGTAGATCTCCCGCAGCGCACGTTCGGAGACTGCCGCATCGAGGAAGTGGCGGTTCGTCTCCTGGTTATTGCCGCAGCAGTGCTTGACCGTGCCGGTGACGCCTGCCTTGTGCAGACCCCGCAGCTCGGCCGCTGCCATCTTGCCGGTGAGGAGCGGATCCTCGGAGAAATACTCGAAATTGCGCCCGTTGAGCGGATGCCGGTGGATGTTCATGCCCGGGCCGAGCAGGCAGTCCACCTTGTTGGCCGTCATTTCCAGACCCATGAGCGTGAAGAGCTCCGTCAGCAGATCCTCGTTGAAGGTCGCCGCCAGGAGCGTCCCGTTCGGCAGGCTGAATGCCTTGGTGCCGCAGTCGAGCCGCATGCCCGAGGGGCCGTCCGAGCAGCATGCCGCCGGGATGCCGTAGCTTACCAATTCTTCCGTCACGCCGCCGAATGCCGAAGCCGTACCTGCCGTCACTCTCGGGCTGCCCATGCCCTCGCCGCGTACCAGACTGCACAGCGCCGAATCCGGGAGCTGTGCCACGAACTGCTCAAGGGTGCAGCTGCCCTCCTGTACATCCCGCAGGACATAGCGCTTGCCGTCAGACCGGAGCTCCGCCGGGAGCGCATCGAGCCTGCGCTGCTTCTCGTCATAGGCAAGGAGCGGTACGTCCTCCCATGCGATCGCATAGCCCTCGCCGTCCGGGACGGGCTTCATCCGCTGAAATGCCTGCACCGGCGCCATCGCCTGACGGCGCTGCTGTCCGGGAACGGTCTCGCTGATCTGCACCACAGCCGCAAAGGCCGCACTACGCACATCCGCGCCCACGTAGAAGTTATAATCCCCCGCCTCGAGCACAGAGCAGAAGCGATGCCCTGTCACACCGGCATCGTCATAGCTCACCGGCGGCACCAGCGGCAGCCGGAGCGTCTGGCTTTCACCGGGCGCAAGTGTCCTGGTCTTGGCAAATGCCGTCAGCACCCGCGCAGGCTTGCCGAGCTTGCCCTGCGGTGCCTCGCAGTAGACCTGCACGACCTCCTTGCCGGGACAGGAGCCGGTATTTTCCACCGCCACAGACAGATAGATCTGCCCGTCCGTCTCGTCATGCGCCCAGTCCCCGGGCGTGACAGAGAAGGTCGTATAGCTCAGGCCGAAGCCGAAGGGATAGCGTACCTTGTCCTTCGCGAATGTCTCAAAATAGCGATAGCCGACGTAAATATCCTCGGCATAGCGGTTGCAGTCGCGGTCGCCGAAGCAGGCATCCGAGGGGTAGTCCTTGACGGAATACGCCACCGTATCCGGGAGCTTGCCGGAGGGGCTGACCTTACCCGTGAGCACCCATGCCGTGCCGGTGCCGCCGGTCATGCCGCCCTGCCATACATAGAGGACAGCGTCCGGGCTGTAGTCGTCGATGAAGCCCATGTCCATGATGTTCCCGACATTGAGCAGCACGATGACCCGCTCAAAATGCAAGCGTGTGAGCCGGAGCATCTCCCGCTCGCCCTCCGTCAGGAGGTAGGAGCCGTCGTTTGCATGGTTGTCCTGCTCCTCGCCGGCTGTCCGGCCGATGATGACGATCGCCGTCTTGCAGGACGAAGCCGTCTCCTGCACAAGATCTTCATCGAGGGGCATTTCCTCCTGTGCCCAGGGCTCCGCGCCCCAGCCATGCCCGAGGTCAAACGGATGTGCCTCGTCCCAGGCCTTGTAGACCGCGAGGAGTTTCTCATTAACGCGCACGCCCGCTTCAAGGAGCCCGTCGAGGATGCTTGTCACTTTGGCGACATTGACCATGCCGCCGGAGCCGGTGCCGGATTTATAGTAATGCAGCTGGATGCGTCCGAAGACAGCGACCTCCTCGTCCTTCCGGAGGGGGAGCGCGGCGTTCTCATTGCGCACCATGACGATGCCTTCAGAGACCGCTTCGGCCGCCTTTGCGAGATAGGTATTCCAGTCAAGGGTAGGTTTCTGGTTCATAGATCTGTCACTCCATTCTGTGCGGAATTTGGATATAGTATAAGTATAACATAATTTGGAGCGGAATGCAAGTATATTTTGTTAAATCTGTTTTGAGGTGCGGGGACTTGTAGCCTTGGGCTGTTTATGGGGGCTTGCAGCCCCCGGGCTATGCAATTTCTGATGCAGATGCACCTCACCCCTGCCCAGAGGATGCCTGCGGCGGCACCCTCTGGACTCCCCGCCGGCAGGGCG
>JAGADP010000294.1 GCA_017828885.1 Oscillospiraceae bacterium
CGCTCTGCCGGTACATGGCACAGGAATATGCCGCGTACCGGGCTGTGTCCCTCCCGGAGGTACAGGCGCTTCTGGAGGAGAAATGCCGCCAGAATGCTGCCCCATCGTGAAAAATGCCGAAACCGTTGTGATTGATAGGGTTTGGGGCGAAGCCCCAAGGCGGGTCGGGGCGCGCCAGCGCCCCCCTGATCCTCCCCCGTTGGGGGAGGTGCCGCCGAACGGCGGCGGAGGGGGCTGCTTCACATGAGAAAAAGAAAAAAAGCTTGCATTCTGTCGTAAAATGCGGTATAATAATTATGTATGCACTGAAAACGAAAGTGAGGTGAGGGCATGGCAGAGACGGAACATATCGAGGGAATGATCGAGAATATCCTCTTCCGCAATGAGGAAAACGGCTATACAGTGTTGGATCTGAACGTCAACGGAGAGCCTGTGACCGTTACGGGTGAGCTGGGCGACGTGGAGGAGGGCGAGTGCCTGTCCCTCACCGGGCAGTTTGTGACGCATCCCCGCTTCGGGGAGCAGTTCCAGGCGGAGAGCTGCGAGCGCAAGCTCCCCAACACCGCCGAGAGCATCGAGCGCTACCTCGCATCCGGCGTGTTCAAGGGCATCGGCAAGGTGCTGGCCGGGAAGATCGTCGAGGTCTTCGGCGCCCGCACGCTCGAGATCATGGAGACCGATCCCATGCGCCTGATGGAGGTGCGCGGCATGTCCCGCCGGAAGTGCGAGGAGGTCGCCGCCGAGGCGCGGCACATCTTCTCACTGCGTACTGTCCTGTCCTATTTCGAGGGCTATGGCATCAAGTCCCGCTATGCGATGCGTGCCTACCGGATGTGGGGCGAGCATTGCCGCGATACCATCGAACAGAACCCCTATCTGCTGTGCAGTGAGGAGATCGGGATGAGTTTCAAGGCGGTCGAGAGCTATGCCCACGACCTGCACATCCCGCGGGATTCCCAGTGCCGCGTGGGCGCCGGGATCCAGCACCTGCTCCGGCACAATCTGGCCGTCGGACACACCTGTCTGCCGCTTGACCGTCTCTGCCCGGCGGCGGTGCAGTTCCTCGCCATCAACGAAACGGCGTTCTATGAAGCCTATAATGCCGAGCTGAAGGAGGAGACGATCGTTGAATACCGCAAGGCGGACAGCGAGCGGGAGTTCGTCTACCTCAAGGAATACTACGACGCCGAGCAGTACATCACCGACCGCATCGGCGTGATGCGGGATTTTGGCATCCGAGACAATACCGACTATGAAGCCATGATCGACGCTGCCGAGAAGAGCTCCGGCATGACCTATGCCGCCTTGCAGAAGGATGCCATCCGGGCGGCGCTGTCGCGTGGACTGCTCATCCTCACAGGCGGCCCCGGCACCGGTAAGACGACCACCCTCAACGCGATCATCTCCTGCTTTGAGCAGCAGGGGAACCGCGTCATGATCGCCGCTCCGACCGGACGCGCGGCGAAGCGTGTCGCCGACCTCACCGGCTACGATGCCAAGACCATCCACCGGCTGCTCGAGGTGCAGTTTGATCCCTCCGGGCAGCAGGTGTTTGTCCATAATGAGGAAAATCCCCTTGCCTGCGACGTTCTGGTCGTGGACGAGATGTCGATGGTGGACGTGCTGCTGTTCTCGCATCTGCTGCGGGCGCTGCGGCTCGGTTGCAAGGTCATCCTCGTCGGCGACAGCGACCAGCTTCCCTCCGTGGGTGCGGGCAATCTGCTCCAGCATCTGATCGTGAGCCGCTGTATGCCCGTGGTCGAGCTCCGGGAGATCTTCCGGCAGGCGCAGCAGAGCACCATCGTCACAAATGCGCACCGCATCGTCCACGGGGACATGCCCGACCTGATGCGCAAGGACAGCGATTTCTTCTTCTTCCACCGCACGGAATTCGACCAGGTCGTCGAGCTGCTGATCGACCTTGTGTGCCGCCGCCTGCCGGAGGCACCGCAGTTTCGCTTTTCGCCGACCCGGGACATCCAGGTGATCTGCCCGTCACGGCGCGGCACCCTGGGTGTGGTCGAGCTGAACAAGGCCTTGCAGGCACGGCTCAATCCGCCCGAGGCCAACAAAGCACAGGTGCGCTCGCCCCTCTATGAATTCCGCGAGGGCGACAAGGTCATGCAGACCAAGAACAACTACGACATCACCTGGACGAAGGACGGCGAGAACGGCCAGGGCATCTTCAACGGCGATATCGGGCACATCCTCACCATCAACCGCCGGCGCGGCGAAGCGGTCATCGACTTTGACGGGCGGCGCACGGTCTACCCCATCACCATGATGGAGCAGCTGGAGCTTGCCTATGCGATCACCGTCCACAAGAGCCAGGGCAGCGAGTTCGAGGCGGTCGTGATGCCGCTGCTCGGGAAGTACGAGAAGCTCAGCTACCGCAACCTGCTCTATACCGCCGTGACACGCGCCAAGCGCCTGCTCATCATCATCGGCACGCCGCAGAAGGTCGAGCAGATGGTGCTGAACAACCGCCGTACCAACCGCTATTCCTGCCTGCGCGACATGCTCGAGCGCAGCATCAGACCGGAGGAACCAGATGGATCCGAAATGGAAACGCTCACTTTTTGAGGTGCTGTGGCCGAACCGCTGCCCGGGCTGCAATGCGCTCATCGGGCCGGACAAGGTCGTCTGTGATGCCTGCGGAGAGCACATGATCCTCGAGCACGATGCCGTCTGCCGGCGCTGCGGCAAGGTCGGCTGTATATGTGCGAAGCGGCAGTTCTCGTATGACCGGGCTCTTGCGGCCTGCGCCTATGACGAGGATACCATCCCTGCCATCATCCGGATGAAGCAGTCGCAGAACACGAATTTCGCCGCCTTCACGGCGCGGATCCTTGCCGACCGTCTCCGGCACGGCATAGATTTCGGCGAGATCGACTGCGTGATGCCCGTCCCCATGCACCCGTCCAAGGAACGGCTGCGCGGCTATAACCAGGCGGCGCTGATCGCAAAGGAGATCGCCGCTTTGCTCGAACTACCCTACCGGGAGGACGTGCTGTATAAGGAAAAGACCGGCAAGGCACAGCATGAACTGACGGCTGCCGAACGCGCCAAGAACGTGGACAGCTTCCATATCCACGATATTGACCTCAGCGGTCAGCGCATTCTGTTGTGTGACGACGTGCTGACCACCGGAAACACGATGGACCGGTGTGCCTTCCTGCTCAAACAGCAGGGCGCTGCCGCCGTCATTGCTGCCGCTGCGGCGACCACTGCGCCGCCGGATAAACGATCATCCCCATCGAAGGAGGAAACCCCATGAGTACACCCGATATCGGCATTGATCTCGGAACCGCCAACATCGTCATGACCTACGGCAAGAAGGGCGTTGTGCTGTCGGAGCCGTCTGTCATTGCCTATAATACCAGCACCCAGCGCATCCTTGCAGTCGGCAAGGAGGCCTACCAGATGATCGGCAAGACTCCCGCCTACATCGAGGTCGTCCACCCGATGGCGGACGGCGTCATCTCGGACGATCTGCTCACGCAGTGCATGATCCGGGAGTTCCTCATCAAGATTTGCGGCAGCTCGCTCGTCAAGCCGCGCATCATCATCTGCGTCCCGGCATTCATCACCGATCTCGAAAAGCGTGCCGTGGCAGATGCCGTC
>JAGADP010000295.1 GCA_017828885.1 Oscillospiraceae bacterium
GGCGAACGCCCCGTCCCCTCTGTCTCGTTCCTCGACATCTCCCCACCCCGTGGGGAGTCACCCTTGCCGCCGTCCGCAGACGGCGGAATCCCCTAATGCCGTAGGGCGCTCCGCAAGGGGTGAATTTCAAAAATAGTCCAGTGGACTGTTTTTGAAAGAGGGGACGCCCTGCAAGGGAGGGCGTCCCCTACCTCTCTCGCCGAGGGTGCCTCGCCTCGCCGACTTTAGGAGGCGACAAACTCGACCATTCTAAGCCAAAACATCACTGTTCCGCGCGTTCCGCCCGGATCGTCACTCTGCTCTGGCCGCTGAGCGTGCAGGTGAACAGCGTCAGATCCCAGCTTTCCGCTGCGCCGGACTGCATCACGGGCGCTGCCGTTCCCGGGATCTCCTCGATCGACGTCACACGGTACACATGCGGCTTTCCGGCGGCATCGGTGAAGATCAGCTCGTCATCCGTGTGCAGCTCCCGCAGTCTCCCGAAATGGGTGGCATAATTATGCGCCGCGATCACCAGATCGTCCGTGTACAGCCCTCCGCTGTAGCGGCAGGGCGAGGTTTTCAGCGCAGGATAGCTCCAGTCCGCCGCCACCGGGAGCTCGATGCCCAGCAGCGGGATCGAAAGATACCCGATATAGGCCTTATCGCCGATCAGCAGCGTTTCCGTCTCCGGGATCGTCGGCTCCTCGTACTCTGCATACAGGTCATATGCTTCGCCGGTCGGCTGTTCGGTGCTCTCCGGCACGTAGTCCGGCAGCTCCTGCTTCATCTCCGCTAAAATGCTCCCGGCCTCCTCGCCGCCCTTCCGGTCCGCATGCAGGTTGTACAAAACGAGGAACAGTGCCGACAGCAGCAGCACTGTTCCAAGTGTAAAGCAGCAGATCATCGCTGCATGAGAGCCGTTTACAGCGTGTTTCTCACGTCCGGCCTTTCTCATTCGGAGCCCTTCTTCTTGCGCAGATACAGCCCTGCGCCGAACAGCAGCAGTCCGCCGCCCGCCAGTACCGGAACAGGCCACCAGAGCTGTCCGGTCTGCGGCAGATCATCGCCCCCGGAGGTGACATCCGTGGTCGTAACGGTCTGGGTAGTGGTCTGTGCCGTATCGCTCGTATTCGCTGCAGAGCTGCCTGTGCTTGTCGTGGTCGCAACATCGGTGCTCTGGTCGGTCACAGCAGTGGTCTGTGTCCCGAATGCATGATCGTCCGTTGCCGTGGTCGCTGTCGTGACCTGGGTCTCTCTGGAGCTGTCATCCGTGGTCGGGCTGTAGGTGTTGACAATGAGATACTGCGTTTGGTTGTCCTTATAGGCGACCGTGTAATTCTCCGGGATCACCTTCTCGCGGACGAACCACTCGTGCCCCTCTTTTTCGTCCCATGTGTATGTCCAGTCGTTCTCCTCGCTCAGCGTCAGCGAATCGTAATACACATTGTCCCGGTAGCGCTCCACCGTGATGGAAACAGCGCGGTTCCACGGCTGATCCTCGTCATTCATCCACACCTTGCGGACGGAATAGCTTGCGGACTGCTCTTTCAGCGTCCGCAGGACGATCTTCGGGTAGGCATTCAGAACAGCCTCGTTCCCGCCGCTGATCTCAAAGAAGATCGCGCTCGGGATGTAGGTCGTGTTGCCAGTCTTCAGAATATCGCCCCAGACGAGATACAGCCCGTCCTCCAGCCCAGAAAAGACGGCACAGCCCTTGTCGTCGGTGTCGTCCTCGGCCAGCTTCGGAAGTTCGTTGGCAATGGCATGGATCTTGAGCGTTTCGGCCGCCGAGGAAAGCGTCTCAGCATCCCACTCGGGCATGGGCTTGGTGCGGTCGCCGAGCGTTGCACGATAGCCGGCAAATCCATCCTCAAAAACATAGTCCTTCTCGCTGCGGTG
This sequence comes from Oscillospiraceae bacterium, assembly GCA_017828885.1. GTDB lineage: Bacteria > Bacillota > Clostridia > Oscillospirales > Ruminococcaceae > UBA3855. The sequence continues at coordinate 1,882 of JAGADP010000295.1, forward strand.
TCCCACGCGGTAGAGCTGCCAGTGCATCTCACTGATGGCGACATCATCCTTCACGCACCAGAGCGTGAGCGAACCGCCCCCATCTGCGGCGCTGACAGGGCAGATCGTGCCTGCCACACACCAAAAAATGACGGCCAGCATGCAGAACAGCGCTCCGAGGTATTTTTTTCTCTTCATAAGCGTGCCCCCTTCTACTTTTATTATACCGAAATTGGGAGTTTTTGTCAATAGGTGCTTTCATCCAGCGCTTCAAGATAGGCAGCGATCTGCGTTTCATAGCCCGGGGCAGCGCAGGCCTTTGCCTCATCCAGAAGCCGCTCCAGCAGCGGACGGTAATTCTCCCTGTCCGTCTCGTCAAGGCCGGCAAAGCAGCTCGCCGGCGGTGCATTTTCCAGGAGTTCCTCAAAAAAGCTGTCCATGCCCTGATCGAAGGCAGCCGGATCCTTCAGCATCCGTATCGCGCGTCTGGCAAAATCCTCCCGCCGGCGCCCCTTGTTGTGGCGGATCTCGGAAATGCCCATCCGCGACTGGATGTACGGCAGCGCCCGCATGGCGATCGGCAGCGGAAGCTTGCGCACCTGATCCTTCTGCGCCATCACGGAAAAGAGCATGAAGATCGCCTGGTTCTTGCAGGCGTCGAGTAGATTGTTGTCCAGGATCTCCTCGAGATGCAGCGCACAGAAGCCATCCTCGTCGGTGAAGCCGTCAAGGTATTCGCAGGCGCTCTCCCAGTCGCGGGCAGCGTAATGCCGCTCACTCTCGGGGTATACGCGCAGTGGTTCGTCCGGATAGATCACAGCACAGCGGCATCCCTGCACATAGATCTCGATCATCCTGAGTTTTTTCATGGCTGCCTCCTTTTGACGATCCCTTTTATATAAGTATACCACATCGTCGGGCATTTTGCAAGAGGGGGACGCCCCGCCTGCTCCGTTTTTTCTCATACAAATGGGATTTTTTTGAAAAAACACTTGCAATGCAGGCGATTATCTGCTATAATATACATGTGTGTCCTGCCAAAATGCAGGGATACGGGATAATAATTTAAGAAAAGAGGAACTTTCATGCCTGCTAATATTGTAATCGGTACCCAGTGGGGCGATGAGGGAAAGGGCAAGGTCATTGACATCCTGGCTTCCCGTGCTCAGGTGGTTGTCCGCTCCCAGGGCGGCAACAATGCCGGCCATACCGTTGTCAGCGGCGGTCAGACCTATAAGCTGCACCTGGTGCCCTCCGGCATCCTGTACCCGGATACGATGTGTCTGGTCGGCGCCGGCGTTGTGCTGGATCCGAAGGACTTCATCGGCGAGCTCGATGAGATGGAGCGCAGAGGTATCTCCACTGCCAACCTCAAGATTGACCCCCGTGCACATGTGGTAATGCCGTGGCATATCACGCTGGACGGCCTTTCTGAGCAGTTCCGCGGCGGCAATGACATCGGCACGACCAAGCGCGGCATCGGCCCGACCTATATGGATAAATACGAGCGCTGCGGCATCCGCATCTGCGACCTGATCGACCCGGAGCTGTTCGAGCAGAAGGCTCGCTCCACCGGTGCGCTCAAGAACAAGATCATCACCGCAGTTTACGGCGGCGAGGCACATGACCTTGATGCTGTCATCGCTGAGTACAAGGCCTACGGCGAGCGCCTGAAGCCCTATGTAGCAGACGTTTCCGTTCTGACCTATGAGGCTTACAAGGCCGGCAAGACCATCCTGTTTGAGGGTGCGCAGGCTACCCTGCTCGACATCGACTTCGGTACCTATCCGTATGTTACCAGCTCTCACCCGCTGTCCGGCGGTGTTTGCGTGGGCACCGGCATCGGCCCGAAGATGATCGACAACATCATCGGCGTGGCAAAGGCTTACACCACCCGTGTGGGCAAGGGTCCGTTCCCGACAGAGCTGTTTGACGAGACCGGCGAGACCATCCGCAACAAGGGCGGCGAGTTCGGCACCACGACCGGCCGTCCGAGAAGAACGGGCTGGTTCGATGCTGTCATTGTACGTCATTCCGTAAGAGTCAACGGCCTGGACGGTCTGGCGATCAACAAGCTGGACACCCTGTCCGGCATCGGCGATCTGAAGATCTGCATCGGCTATGTGAAGCCGGACGGCACCAAGCTGCACGACTTCCCGTCCTCTCTCGAGGAGTTGGCAGAGTGCCAGCCGATCTACGAGGAATTCCCGGGCTTTGACGATGACATCAGCGGCTGCCGCACCTTTGAGGAGCTGCCGGAGACCTGCCGCAAGTACATCGAGCGTCTCGAGGAACTCTGCGAGTGCAAGGTCTGCATGGTAGGCGTTGGCCCCGACCGTGAGCAGCAGATCGAGCGCTGAGCCAGCGCAGGCAGACGCGTGCCAAGTTTAGCGTTGAGAATAAATCAGGTCACGCGTTGACAATTCGTTTTATAGCATAATGTAATCCCATAGATTCCAAAAAAGATGCAGGTGCAGGAGGCTCAGCCTCCTGCCGAGGGAGGTTTAGGAGGGGCGAGTAGTCCCTCCTAAGCGGGCGCCAGCCCGCCGATAAACACCATCATTCAAAAGAGGTGAACGATATGCCAGATCATGACAATTTGCTTGGTGAGACCCCGGAAACGTGGCAAGGAGCCGACGAGAGAAAGGGCGCTCCGGTGCTGGACATGAACGACCTGGAGGGTCTGCTCGGTGACACGCCGCAGACCTGGGGCGGCAATGACCAGAAGCTTGGTGCTCCCGAACTGGAGGAACAGGTCGTGCTGGACGATCCCGGTCAGACCTGGAACGATCAGAAGCTTGGCGCGCCGGTGCTCGAGGAGCAGGTGCAGCTCGAAGCGCCGAGCAGCTACACGCCTGAGCAGAAGCTTGGCGATGTGCAGCTCGAAGGCAGCATGGACGACATTTTAGGCGGCGGCGATCCTGCCAGCTATGACCCGGTGGCAGAGTTTGTGCAGCGTCTGCAATTCGACGATGCGCTGCTGGAAAAATTCAAGACGCTCGATGCCGAGCAGCAGCAGCAGGTCACGGCCATGCGCGCGCAGCAGCTTGGTATCCCGACTCCGATGATCCCGAACGAGCTTCGTCCGAAGATCGAGGAGGCCATCCCGGAGGCTGCCGAGGTCGAGCTTGAAGAAGCACCGCAGACCGAGGAATACAAGCCCTCCTTCGAGGACGAGGATCTGAAGCGCATCAAGGAGGAATCCAAGAAGCCGCAGAAGTACACCCCGCCTCCGATGGAGCTGACCGAGGAAAAGAAGAAGGAAAACGTCCGCATCATGAACGAGCTGCGTGAGGAGCGCGAGCGGGAAGCCGCACACAAGGGCTTTATCCAGCTCATCATCCTGACGATCGTCGGCATTGTCGGCGCCGTGGCGTTCACATTCTTCTTCTCGTGCGCATTCGGACTGAATGTCACCGAGGACGCACAGAGCAACGCCGTCATCGGCTTCTTGCTCAAGTATGCACCGCTCTATGGCGTGATCATGGGCATCAGTGCGTTGCCGCTGCTGGCTCCGATCCCGCAGATCCAGGGCATCACACGGTTCTTCTACGTGATCGGATTCCTCATCGCACTGATCGGTGGCATTATGGTGCTCATCCAGAAGGATGGCCACATGCCGGTCAATGCGTTGTTACTTGCGCTCGCTGTGGGCTGCACGGGTGCGCTGGTATTCATCCTCACGACAAGCGAAGCTGTCTCCATGTACTACAAGCACGGCAACTCCTAAGCGGGGAGCCCCCGCTGGCGTCCTGCTTCGCAGATTACGGTGCACCATCTTTACGACCACATGCCCCTAATGGCTTCGCCAAAAGGGGCATCGTTGTTTTTTCTTAGCACGTCGCAGCCATTCGGCTGCTCCAATGCAGTTCTTTGCCGTCTCAGACAATGGTGCACATATCATAAAGGCTGTCCAGTCGATCGGACAGCCTTTTGTTTTACATTTTTGCATGGGAATGTGCAAAAATCTCCTCTTTTTCAGCATAGATGAGGGCATGTCCCAAGGAAAGGAGTTTTGACTATGCTGAAAGCAAACGGGAAGTATATCGACACAATGCCGGTGCAGCAGCTTTTCTCGCAGGAGGAGGCGCGGGCGGACACCATCGTCATTGAGGTGGACAGGTACTACGGGGCGCATGACCTCGCGGAATTCCTGTTCATCATGCGCGGCATCACGCCGTCCGGCGGGGAGACGGAAGCCGCCCTCATCAAGGATGTCCGGGAGGACGTGATCCGGCTTTCCTGGGAGGTGGGGCCGAAATTCACCGAGGAGGCGGGCGCTCTGGCGCTCGACCTGTTCGCCTACCGCTATGAGGAGGAGGCAGACCCCGAGGAGGATCCGCCGGATTATCTGCTGCGCTATCAGCTTCCGCCGGTACAGGTGCGCTCGCTCCCGGACGGCTCGCATGTGCTCGATGAGCAGAGCTACACGGCGTTTCTGCTCGAGGTGCGGGCAACGGCCGAGCAGGCGCTCGAGGACATCGGCAGCGCGGAGGGCGAGGTGCATGCAGAGCTTGCCGCGATGCAGGACGAGCTCGACGCGCTCACGCCCATCGTGATCCTGACGCAGGCGGAGTATGACGCGCTCCCGTCGCCGGATCCGGGGACGCTGTACGTGATCCGATAGACAACATCAAGCCCCCTCCGGAGACACCAGAGGGGGCTTTGATCATTTGTTGATGATTGATTTAGACTTAGCTAAAATCAGGTGGTAGAACCGCCGCCAACAGCAGAACCGGTTGCGGACAGAGTCGGAGCATCCTTAGCGTGTGCTACGTCGTTACCAGTCGGATAGCAGCCCCAGTAGGTCTTGTCAGAAGCAGAAGTTGCTGTGCAAGCGCCGCCGTCGATGTAAGCATGGAACTCATACTTGGCATTGTTGATGTCCTTGAAGTAGTTGCCGATAGCAGTCTTCAGAGCGTCATCCCACTTGTCCAGGCCGTCATAACCAGAGAGGGAAGTACCCTGGGAATCCAGCTCGATCAGAGAAGTGTTAACTGCGTCGAATACGTCCTTAGCGTTAGCATTCATAGCAGAAACCTTGGACTTCTTAACGTAACCCAGCAGAGACGGTACGAGGATTGCGGCCAGAACACCGATGATAGCGATTACAACGATCAGCTCAACCAGCGTAAAGCC
>JAGADP010000296.1 GCA_017828885.1 Oscillospiraceae bacterium
ACTCCACGCACTTGAACTTCACCTCGAATTGCTCCGGCTGTCTGAGGATGGCGGTGGTCTCGTCGTCGAACCACTGCTCCTCCGAAGCTGCCGGCAGACAGAGGGGCGGGTACATCACGCACCACCAGTTATGCCCCTCGCCTTTGCCGATCAGAATGCGCAGCGCATCGTAGGCGCCGGCGGGCATCGTGATCTCCTCGTACTGCCGCTCGTCAAAATCCATCTGCACGAGCTGGACGGTGACCTCATCGTGGCAGCCATTCTCCTCGAGGATGTGCTGTGCGAGGAGCCGGATGGTCTCGCGCTCCTCGATGGCACGCGCCTTCATCTCGTCGAGCGTTTCGCAGTCGCTGAAGAGATCCCTGGAACAGCGCAGCAGCTCATCACGCACCAGCAGCTTCAGCTCCTGATCCTCCTCGGAGTCGGAATTGGCCAGGATATGCAGCCGGAGCACATCGCTGTGCAGATCGTTCAGATGCTCCCGGAAGGATGCGAAATTGCCGCAGGCGATGGCGAAAACCAGCCCGAGCGCCATTGCGGTCTGTAGTTTTTTCATGTAACTCACCTCACAGGCAGTATGGGCAGCGCGAAGAAGATTATACAGCAGAAATTTGTGCCGGGGGCTTGCATTTTTGTGCATTATCGTGTATGATAATAGTATAAACAAACAGAAAGGCGGGATACCATGCAGATCTATGACCTCATTCAGAAAACAAGACGGCTCATGCCGCTCAGTGAGAGAGAGATCCAGATGCTCGTGGAGGGCTTCACCAATGGCGAAGTCCCGGATTATATGATGTCGGCATGGCTCATGGCGGTCTGCTGCCAGGGGCTGACGACGGCGGAAACGACAGCGCTGACGCTGGCGATGCTGGATTCCGGTGATCGCCTGGATCTGTCCTCGCTCGGCGCACCGACGGTGGATAAGCACAGCACCGGCGGCATCGGCGACAAGACCACGATCCTCGTGGCGCCCATCGTGGCGGCCTGCGGCGGGATCGTGCCGAAGATGTCCGGCAGGGGACTGGGCTTCACAGGCGGCACCATCGACAAGTTCGAGAGCATCCCGGGCTTTACCGTCAATCTCCCGCATACGGCTTTCCTGCGCATCCTCGAAGAGGTCGGCTGCTGCGTCATCGCCCAGAGCGGTGATCTGACGCCGGCGGACAAGAAGATGTATGCCCTGCGGAACCTGACGGCGACTGTGGACAGCATCCCGCTGATATGCTCGAGCATCATGTGCAAAAAGCTCGCACTCGGGGCGGACTGCATCCTGCTCGATGTGAAGTACGGCAGCGGTGCCTTCATGAAGACCGCGGACGAGGCGGCTGTGCTGGCGGATCTGATGGTCGAAGTCGGCAAGCAGGCTGGCAGGAATTGCAGAGCGCTCATCACCGATATGAATGCGCCGCTCGGGGCGTGTGTCGGCAATGCGCTCGAGGTGGAGGAAGCTATCCGCATCCTGCGCGGCGAATCACGCGGCAGACTGACGGAGCTGTCTCTGGCACTGGCAGCGCAGATGCTCGTGATGCTCGGCAAGGGCGATATTGTGGAATGCCGCCAGTTCGCGGAGGACGCACTCACCTCCGGCAGGGCGCTGGAGCGGCTTGCGGCCATGATCACGGCACAGGGCGGCGATGCCTCCGTGACGGAGGATCTGTCGAAGATGCCGCATGCGGCGGTACAGCTCACCGTGCGTGCGCCTGAGAACGGCTATATCACGGAGATCCAGAGCGAGGAGGTCGGTCTGGCATGTCTCGGGCTCGGTGCAGGCCGCACGGCCTACCAGGAGGAGATCGACCCGGGCGCCGGCGTGGAATTCAGCCGCTTCGTGGGCGATGAAGCCGTCAAGGGCGAGCCGCTCTTCACGGTATACGGTAAAACGGAGGCGCTCTGTGAAGCTGCCGCACAGCGCATCTTGCAGGCGATCACGATCACAGAGAACCCCGCCGAGCCGGTGAAGCTGATCTATAAGATCGTGGAGTAAGTGCATAGAAAGATGACGAAGCCGGGATCTCCCGGCTTCGTTTCAGTTCCCTGCCACCGCCGCATCCATATCCTCGAGCAGCCTTCGCAGCGCGGCCTCATCCTCCACATGGATCCCCTCCGCGACGGCCTGCCTGTCCGCCTCGGGAAGCAGCCAGACCTCCGTGTCCAGGATCTGATACGGGCGCTCGGAACCCTCCCGGAACAGCGCCAGATGCCCCTCCGATTCCCCGAGGACGAACCCCGGCTCCTCCGTTTTCCGGACAGCCTGCCGCGCAATGGTGGCGGATTTCTCGTATTCCACGCTTTTCCCGGCGGATACGCATACCAGCAGCGCCGAGAACGCCATCACCGGCAGCAGCATCCAGTACGGTCGGATCACCTTTTGCATTGCATTACCCTCTTTCTTTGGATTTTGTGGTAGTATGCCCCGCGGCGGGAGATCTATACAGATTTTTCGTAAAATCAGCCAATTTGTGTGTAAAAAGATGCCCCTGAACCGAAAAGATTCATAAAAATTCCTGATTATTAGAAAAAGCCCTTAACAAACCGGGCGTTATGTGCTATAATGATAATGTATCACTATGTCTGCCTGTCCCAGCGCAGGGACAGAGAAAGAAAGGATCTATGTGCAATGAGCGAACAAAAACATAAGAAAGGAAGCGCCGAGGAGACGGCCCGTAGCAAAAAGAAAAGCCACTCCAAAACGTGGAAGGTCGTCAAAAAGCTATTTTCCATCCTCTTCTCGACCTTCCTGTCTATCTTCCTGATCTGTATCATCACCGGTACGATCGTGGCAACGGCGGCGGCGATCTATGTGCTCGATTTCGCACAGGAAGCCTCGACCATCACCCTCGAGGAGATGGAGCTTGCCTATAACACGAACGTCTACGGCTATGATGAGGAGGGCAACCTTGTGACCCTCTATCAGGTAAAGAACGAGGTGCAGCGTATTCCCGTCTCCATCGACGAGATCCCGCAGCATGTGCTCGATGCCTTCGTCTACACCGAGGACGAGCGCTTCTACACCCACGACGGCGTGGACTACCGCAACACCATCGCGGCCATGTTCAACCTCGTGCTGCACTTCTGGGATTCCGAGCGTGGTGGTTCTACCATCACCCAGCAGCTCATCAAGAACGTCACCGGCGACGACGAGGAATCCCCCTCCCGTAAGATCCGCGAGATCTTCCGCGCGATGACCCTCGAGAAGAACTATCCCAAGGACAAGATCATCGAGACTTACCTGAACTACATCGGCTTCGGCGGCGCTGCCAACGGCGTCCAGATGGCTTCGATCAAGTACTTCGGCAAGAATGTGGACGAGCTCGATGTGGCAGAGGCAGCGGTCCTTGCCGCCATCCCGCAGTCGCCCGAGACCATCAACCCCTTTGCCGGCTATACCGATGACGAGACAGGCGAGTGGGTGGCTTCCGGCCGTACCCGTAACCGCGAGCGTCAGGAGTACGTTCTGTACCAGATGTATTCCAACGGCGCACTGTCCTACGACGACTACCAGGCTGCCATGACCGAACACCTGATCTTCGCCGATACCGACGAATACAAGCAGCTCCATCCCGACTGGAACGCCAAGGAATATGACCCGAACGAGGCAGCCACGAGCTGGACGATCGACGCGGCCATCTATGAGGTCGAGGATTACCTCATGGAGACCTACTCCATCGACCGTAAGGAGGCGCTGCACCGCATCAACACCGGCGGCTACCAGATCTACACCACCATCGACCCCAAGATGCAGGCCTACTGCGAGGAGAAGTACCTCTCCCTCGACAATCTCATCAGCACCAAGAACTCCGCCCGCTATACCAAGGATACCAACAAGGACGGCGAGATCAACGAAGAGGATGAGCCTGTATATCCGCAGAGCGCGTTCATCGCCATGAACTACGAGGGCGAGATCCTCGCCTGCGTGGGTGCCATCGGCGAGAAGGAAGGCGCCCTCATCATGAACTACGCCACGATGGAACCCCGTCAGCCCGGTTCTACCATCAAGCCCCTCTGCGGCTACGGCTACGGCATCTACAGCGGCGAGTTCCACTGGGGCTCCATGATCAAGGACTACGGTATCGAGCTCCCGAACGGCGACATCTGGCCGCACAACTACTCCATGAATTCCGAGGTGGAGAACTACTCCGGCAAGGAGCTCTCCATGTACTACGGTCTGATGAAGTCCCTGAATACCATCTCCGCACGTCTGGTCGATGCCCTGACACCGGAGGCTGTGTATGACTTCGCGACCAACAAGATGGGTCTGAAGCTCACCGAGCTCGACTCCAAGGGCAATACCGATAAGGCGCTCTCGCCTCTGTCTGTGGGCGCTCTGACCTACGGCGTTACTGTGGAGAATATGGTCAACGGCTATATCCCTTACGGCAACGGCGGCTGGATGTACGAGGGACACATCGTCTCCCGTCTCGAGCAGGGCAACCACGAGCTCATCTACGAGAACAAGGGCAATCCCTATGAGGCCGTTGATGAGCGCACCGCTTACATCATGAACCGCATGATGAAGAATGTCGTATCCGCCAACGGTACCGCAGGCGCCGCACAGCTCTCCAACAAGGAAGTTGTCGGCAAGACCGGTACCACCCAGAACTGGGACGACCTCTGGTTCATCGGTCTGACACCGGACTTCGTATCCGGCGCATGGATCGGCTATATCGAGCGTCAGAAGCTCGACACCTCCATCAGTTCCGCAAGAATGTGGTACAACATCATCGGCGAGTATGCTGATGCCATCGAATCCGATGCAGAATTCCCCGTTCCGGAGGAGGGCATCGTGGAGGCACCCATCTGCACGAACACCGGCCTGATCGCCGGCAAGAGCTGTCCGAAGGGTGAGATCGGCTACTGGAAGGATGATAACGCACCTGTCTGCACAGGCTGCCGCACTTACGATCCGACCGGTCATACCTCGGAATCCAAGCCTGCATCCGGCGACGACGTAATCACACCTGTGGATCCTGTGACACCGGTAACGCCTGATCCGGTAGAACCGCTCCCGATCGAGCCGGATCCTGTCACACCGGATCTCCCGATCCCGCCGGCACCGATCGACGACGGAGGAGCTGCCGAATGACGGGCAGCATCCGCTTTTCCGCCCCGTGTCACTTCGGGCTGGAAAAGGTGCTGCGCTTTGAGGTGACCCGCATCGGCGGCGAGGACATCAGCGTACAGGACGGCAGGGTGAGCTGGTCGGGGGATCTCGATACGCTTGCCCGCGCAAACCTGAACCTCTCCACAGCAGAGCGCGTGCAGATCGTGCTGGCGGAATTCAGCGCCGACACGTTCGAGGCGCTGTTCGACGGCATGTACAATGCGCCGCTCGAGGACTTCATCGGGCCGGACGACGCCTTCCCGGTGAAGGGACATTCCGTCAACTCCGCTCTGCACAGCATCCCCGCCTGCCAGAAGATCCTGAAAAAAGCAGCCGTCAAGCGGTTGCAGAAGGCCTACAAACGAAACAGCTTCCTGCCTGAGACAGGAAGCGTACACCAGCTCTCGTTCACCATCCTCAAGGATCAGGTGAGCCTGTACCTCGATACCTCCGGCGAGGGGCTGCACAAGCGCGGCTACCGGCGGAATGCCAATGCGGCGCCCATCCGGGAAACGCTGGCAGCCGGCATCCTCGACCTCGGACGTGTCCGCAGCGATTCGATCGTCTGCGACCCGTTCTGCGGCAGCGGCACCTTCCTGATCGAAGCGGCACGCCGTGCGATGAAGATCGCACCGGGTCTGGACAGACGCTTTGCGGCAGAGCAGTGGGAGAGCATCCCCGCTGAGGTATGGCGCACCGCCAGAGCCGAAGCGCTTGACCGGATCGACCGCAGCGCAGCCTTTGAGGGCTACGGCTTCGACATCGACCCCGAGGCAGTCCGCCTGACCGAGGCGAATGCCAAGAAGGCCGGTGTGGCGGATCTGCTGCATATCGAATGCAGAGACGTGGCCGATCACAAGCCGGTACAGAATGCGCTGACGTTCTGCAACCCGCCCTACGGTGAGCGTATGCTCGAACAGGAGGCCGCCCGGACGATCTACCGCACGATGGGCAAGGTGCTGACCGATCCGCTGTATGTGATCTGCGCAGACGGCGAGTTCGAGAAGTACTTCGGCAGGAAGGCGGACAAGCGCCGCAAGCTCTACAACGGCATGATCTCCTGCCAGCTCTATTGCTATTTCGGAAAGTGAATATCATGCTGAGACCCCCGCGATCTGCGGGGGCCTTTGTTTGTAGGACGAGACCGCTCTGCACCATTGTCTGGATCCCTGAAGCACTGCACAGGAGCAGCTTGCTGCGATGTGATACAATGCAAAACGATGCCCCCTTTGGCGATAGCCATTGGGGGCATGTGTTCGTTAGGATGGTGCACCAGCAAGCTGCGAAGCAACCTGCCAGCGGAGGCTCCGCGCTCAGTCCACGGATTTGAGGGATTCCGCCATGTTGATACGTTCGAGCTTGATGCCCATGAACAGGTTGACGATCACGTTGAAGGACAGCGTGAGCGCGATGCTGTAGACATAGCTCAGCGGCATGACCTGATTCCGGAAGGACACCAGATCCACGATGATGTGGTCGATAACGTAGTGGTTCAGCATGATGCCGAGCACGATCCCGACCCCGATGCCGATGATCGTCAGCGCTAAATTCTCGCGGAGCACGTAGGCCGAGGTCTCGTTTTTGAAGAAGCCGAGCACCTTGATCGTGGCGATCTCCCGGATGCGCTCGGTGATGTTGATGTTCGTCAGGTTGTAGAGCACTACGAATGCCAGACCTGCCGCACAGGCGATGATCAGCAGGACAATGTAGTTCAGGCTGCCCATCATCTTGTTCATGCGCTCCCGCAGATCGTCGAACAGCAAAATCGTCGTGACGCGGTCGTCCTTGGAGATCTCCGCGGAGAGCTGGTACACATCGCTGTCCTCCGGGAAGTTCAGGAACGCCGAGTTGATCTCCGGCATGTCGCCGGTCTGCGCCTCGATCGTCTCCGGGCGCATCATGATGTAGTTGTAGACGTGGTTCTCGAAGATGCCTGAGATGCGGACGTGGATCTCCTGCAGATCCTCGTTGCGGAGCGTGACGGTGTCGCCGGTGTTGATGCCGTAGCGGTCGTGGATGCTGTTGCTGATGACCGCTTCACCGATCTCCGGGAAGGGGATGGG
>JAGADP010000297.1 GCA_017828885.1 Oscillospiraceae bacterium
AAATGCAAAGGCACGCAGGAATTCCTCGGTCAGGCAGGTGTCATAGGCACCGATCATCGGATTTGTGAACTCCGCATTGAACACCAGAAACGGCCGGTTGCAGATGTCCAGCGAGCAGAACACCAGCGACTCATCCATCGGGATATAGGCAGAGCCGTAGCGGGCGATGCCGGTCTTGTCGCCGAGCGCCTTGTTCAGCGCCTGACCGAGCACGATGCCGGTGTCCTCGACCGTGTGATGTGCATCGACATGTGTGTCACCCTTGCAGTGGATCACCATCGGGATCTTGCTGTGTACGGACAGCGCCGTCAGCATGTGGTCAAAGAAGCCGATCCCTGTCGAAATATCAGCCTTTCCGTCCTCCGGAAGAATGGTGACAGTGATATCAGTTTCCTTGGAAGTACGTGATACCGTTGCAGAAGTCATGCGCCCACCTCCTTCAGAATGTCTGTCAATGCTGTATAAAGCTGCTCCATCTCCTCGGGTGTACCGACGGTGATGCGCAGATACTGCGAAATTCTTGGCTTATTCCAATAACGCACGAAAATGCGGCGCTCTTTCAGCTTTTCAAAGATCACGCCTGCATCGGCTGTCTTGTGCTTGGCAAAGATGAAGTTGCTGTAAGAATCCGGGAACGTGAACCCGAGCTCTGTCAGGCGCTTCTTGGCGTCCTCACGGGTGGCAGCGATCTTTCCGGTCGTCTCCCGGAAATACCTGTCATCCTCGAGCGCCTTGGCACCGCAGAGCAGCGTGATCTGGTTCATCGTGTAGGAATTGACGGAGAACTTCACGTCATTCATGAACTTGATGAGCTTTTCTGAACCGATCGCAAAGCCGATGCGCATGCCGGCCATAGAACGGGACTTCGAGTAGGTCTGCACAACGAGCAGATTCTCGTATTTTTCCAGCAGCGGCAGCGCCGACACGCCGCCGAAGTCGATATACGCTTCATCCACGATCACAATGGAATCCGGATTCGCCTTCAAGATCTCCTCGACCGTTTCGAGAGATTCGAGCACACCGGTCGGGGCATTCGGATTCGGGAAGATGATGCCGCCGTTCTCCCGCGCATAGTCCTTCGGGTCAATGCGGAAATCTTCCGTCAGCGGGAGCTGATTGTACGGGATGCGGTACACATCCGCCCAGACGTCATAGAACGAATACGTCACATCCGGGAACAGGATCGGCTTGTCTCCGTTGAAGAACGTCATGAATGCCATGGCGATGACATCATCCGAACCCACGCCGACGAAGACCTGTGACGGCTTGACAGCATAGGTTTTCGCTATGGCATCGACCAGGATCTGCGCATTCGGATCGGGATACTTGCGCATCATGGCAATGTCAAAATTGTCGAGGATCTCCTGCACACCCGGTGCGGGCGGATAGGGATTCTCGTTGGTATTCAGCTTGATGATGTTGTCAAGCTTCGGCTGTTCGCCGGGGGTATAGGGTACGACCTTGCGGACGTTATTTTCCCAGCTCATAGGGCTTTACTCCTTTATGATTTCTTCGTATAGACGATCTGTGAATCCCCGGTATCCCATGTCATGGTGTTACCGTCAATCGTGACAGCATAGGCCGAGGTGGTGTCATATTTGGAATAGTTGATCGTGATAGTATTCCCGCTGAGTGACCATGTGTCCTCACTGGTCGTTTTCAGCGAAGCAGAACCGTCCAGTTCAATGACCTTGGTGTAAGTCATGTCGCTATTTAACGTCAGTGTTTCTTTGCCATCGCTCATGGTCTGTACCCATGTACCTACCACATCATCTTTGTTCACAGCCTTGGCGCTTTCTTCTCCGCCGCAGCCTGTCAGCAGGCAAAGTGAGAGAGCTGCTGCACTCAGGATCGCAAATCGTTTCATGTCCGGCTTTCCCCCATTACTTCTTGTTGTAAATAAGACGGTTATCGCCGTTATCCCATACCATGATCGTCTTGTCCTCACTCATGGAAACATTGTAAGTGAACGCCGTATTATATTCGGAGATATAGAACGTGAACGCATTACCTTCCAGCTCCCATGTGTCATCCACAACCGTATCCGGGTAGCCGCTCATCTTGACGACCTTGCTGTAGGTGCCGTCATTCCGGATGGTCAGCGACTCGCTGCCGCCGTCAAACTTATAGCCCCACGAACCGTAAATATCATTCGGGTCAAGTGCCTCTTCCTTGTCACCGCCGCAGCCGGTCAGCATGCAGAACGACAGTGCCGCAGCGGTCAGAATTGCAAAATTACGTCTTTTCATATGTTCAATCCTCAAATCTTACTTTGATAGCATTGGCATGTGCCGTCAGGCCCTCACGCTCTGCAATGAGCACGATGTCGTCCTTGGCATCACGAAGTGCCTGCTCGGTGTAATAGATGTAGCTCGAACGCTTCAGGAAGCTGTTCACGCCCAGCGGCGAGAAGAAACGTGCCGTGCCGGAGGTCGGCAGAACGTGGTTCGGGCCCGCATAGTAATCGCCGAGCGGCTCGGATGCATACGCGCCGAGGAAGACGGAGCCTGCATTGTCCAGCGCACCGATCAGTTCGAGCGGATTCTCCATGACTACTTCCAGGTGCTCCGGTGCGATCGCATTGGCAAGCGCAACAGCCTGCTCACGATCCTGTGCAATGAGCATGGCACCGTAATTCTCCATAGAAGCCTGGATGATCTCTTTGCGGTCGAGGTATTCCATCTGGCGGATCACTTCTGCCTCGACCCTGTCAGGGAGGGTCGGATCGCTGGTCACGAGGATCGCAGAAGCGATCTTGTCGTGCTCTGCCTGGCTCATCAGATCAGCAGCTACGAACTTCGGATCGGCTGTCTCATCGGCCAGCACGAGGATCTCGCTCGGGCCTGCGATCATGTCGATGTCTACCACACCGTACAGCAACTTCTTAGCCGTTGCTACGAAGATATTACCAGGGCCGACGATCTTGTCCACCTTCGGGATCTCCTCGGTACCATAGGCAAGCGCAGCAATTGCCTGTGCGCCGCCGGAGAGGAATACTCTGTCCACGCCGCAGATGGCTGCTGCAACGAGGATGTCCTTGTTCGGCGTGCCGTCTTTGCAGGGCGGTGTCATCATGATGATCTCCTTGACACCGGCGATCTTGGCAGGGATCGCATTCATCAGCACGCTCGACGGATAGGCTGCCGTGCCGCCCGGTACATACAGACCCACACGCTCCAGCCCGCGTACACGCTGGCCGAGGATCACGCCGTTCGGCTGTGCATCGGTAAAGCCCTGCGGGAGCTGACGTCTGTGGAAATTCGCGATATTCTCCTGCGCATTCAGGAGCGCATTGACAAAGTCTTCATCGGCATTCGTCAATGCATCGTTGATGACGTCACGGGGCACCTCATAATACAGCGGCAGATTGCCGTCAAACTTCTTGGTATAGTTCTTGACCGCCTCATCGCCGCCCTCGCGCACGGTGTCGATGATCTCGGTGACGATCTGCGTGACCTTGCGGTCAGTCTCGCCGGAGCGGCGCTCGAGTTCCTTCAGAAAGGCATATTCCTGTGTGCCGTCGCACTTAATCTGCTTTATCATTGATCTTCTCCTCCACTTTCTGCACCAGCGCTTCGATCTCCTGCTGACGCATTTTCAGACTGACAGTATTCACGATCAGACGTGCCGAGATCTGCGCCACATCCTCCACGACTTCCAGACCATTCTCTTTGAGGGTGGTACCTGTCTCCACGATGTCCACGATACCGTCCGCAAGACCCAGCAGCGGCGCAAGCTCTACGCTGCCCTCGATCTTGACGATGTCCACATCCATGCCCTTGTTCTCGAAGAAGGCACGGGTCACGTTCGGGTATTTCGTTGCAATGGTCTTGACACCGAAGCCGTCATAGAACGGATAGTTCTTTTTGGTAGCCAGCGCAAATTTGCACTTGCCGAAGCCCAGGTTCACAAGCTCGAACAGCTTGCCGTTCATCTCCATGAGCGTATCCTTGCCGACAACGCCCATATCACACACGCCGTGCTCCACATAGGTGATAACATCGGCTGCCTTCGCCAGAACGACCTCCATATTGCCGTCCGGGATGGGCAGGATCAGACGTCTCCCCTTCTCGTGAACGGCCGTGCAGTCATAGCCGAGCGTTTCGAGGAGCGCAACAGTGTCCTTTTCCAGTCTGCCCTTGGTCAGGGCGATTCTCAGCGGCTTTCCCATTACAGCTCCACCTCCTCTGCTGTTTCGCCGGTCAGTACGATGACCTTGTGAATGCCTCTTGCGGCGGCGTAGTCCTGCGCATCGTCCACATCCAGTGCAAATTCCACGCAGAGCCCCTTCTCGCGGAGCACCTCTGCCCTGCGGACAGCCTCCGCTTCGTTGCCCTCATCCGCAGCGATCAGCACATCGGGAGCTGCCTGCTCGGGTGTGTATTTCTTGCCGATGACATTGGCAACAGCATCGACATTGACCGCCATTCCGACTGCCGGCTGGTCATAGCCGAACTCGGAGAGCAGCATGTCATAGCGGCCGCCGGAGAGCACTTCGTCGCCGTAGCCTTCGAGATAGCCCTTGATGACAAGGCCGGTGTAGTAGTCCGTCTTATTGACCAGACCGAGGTCTACGATGACATTGGCATCCTTGCGGATCGCGCAAACGGTCTTGTACAGCTCCCGCATGCTGCTGAGGATCTCCTCGATGCGCTCATCCTTGAATACTTCGGAGGCGCGATCGAAGACCTCTTCCCCGCCGAACAGCGTCGGCAGCTTGCGCAGCGAACGAGTGATGCTGTTATCGCCGAGCTTGTCGAGCATATCATTCAGTGCGGGATAGTTCTTGGACTCGATCAGACTGCGGATCTCCTCCTTCTGTGCCGGCGTTGCGCTCAGACGGTGCATCAGCTCCCGGAAAATGCGCACATCGCCCAGCTCGAGGGAGTACTTCGCCTGGAAGTCCACGTCTCTTCCCACCGTAGAAAGCACAGAGAGTGCTGCGGAGATGACCTCCACATCCGCCATGCGGGAGCCGGAACCGATCAGCTCGATGCCGGTCTGGTTGACCTCGGTGCTCCGGCCTCTGAGAGACGGTGTGAAATGGTAGACAGGCTGCGTGTAGTACAACCGCAGCGGCAGATCTGCATCACGGAGACGGGTCGCGACCACTCTTGCGATCGGCATGGTTGAATCCGGACGGACTGCGATGAGCCGCCCCTTGTTGTCCGTCAGCTTGCAGAGCTCATCCTGCGGGATATAGCCGGAATTCAGATTGAACACGTCATAGAACTCAAGTCCGGGCGTGATGACACGGGAATAGCCCATCGACTTGAAGATCTGGCGTGTGCGGTTTTCAACGATACGCTTGAGGGCGGATTCCTCATACAGGTAATCCCTTGTGCCCTCCGGCGTGATGAGATCGTATCGACGCATAAGCGGTACCTCTTTTCTTATTCGCTTTAGTGTGTTACTATGTTACCGTAGTATCATGTTACTATAATATCATATATCCGATCATCTGTCAATACCTACCGTCGCGGTCAGACAGAAATCCTACAAAGCGGATGCTTCTTTCCACAATTCAACAGCACGGTATGACTGTTCCATCAGAAGAAGCCAAGCTGTGTCGATTCAGGCAGATCGCCGAAAGCACCCATATCCTGTAGCATCTGGATGATGGTCTTGGAAGCGCCGCTCTCCTGCTGGAACTCCTCGATCGACATATAATCGCCGTTCTGTGCAGCTTCATAGACGCCGTTGGCAGCCGCTTCGCCCACGCCGCTCATCGCAGCAAACGGGATGCGGATCTTGCCGTCTTCGATCAGATACTTGTAGGCATGAGATTTTTTCAGGTCGATGGGCAGGAATTCATACCCACGCGCCAGCATCTCATTGACGATCATCAGAATATCGAGCAGGTCATTTTCCTTCTTGCTGCGCTCATTGCCCTTGGTGCGCAGCTCGATGATCTTATTGCGGACAGCGTCCTTACCCTCAACAGCCAGTGCCACATCGAAGTCGTCGCCACGTACCGTGAAGTAGGTCGAATAGTATTCAAGCGGCATGTAGAGCTTGAACCACCCGAGCTTCATCGCTGCGATAACATATGCGGCAGCGTGCGCCTTCGGGAACATGTACTTGATCTTCAGGCAGCTGTTGATGTACCATTCCTCAACATTGTTGTCCCGGAGCATCTGGATGATGTCCTCCGTGAAGCGCTTGGGCGCCTGTCCCTTACGTGTCCACTCCATGATCTGGAAAGCCATCTTCGGCTCTACGCCCTTATAGAGCAGTGTCGTCATGATGCTGTCACGGGTACCGATCACCTCCGAAATGGTGCAGGTGCCCTCGGCGATCAGATCCTTTGCGTTGCCGAGCCACACGTCCGTACCGTGCGACAGACCGGAGATCTGAAGGAAGTCGGAGAATTTGGTCGGCTTGGCATCGAGGAGCATCTGGATGGTGAAGCCCGTGCCCATCTCGGGGATGCCGAGACTGCCGGTCTTGCAGAAGATGTCGTCCTCCGTCACGCCGAGCACAGAGCAGTCCGTACACATCTGGATGACCTTCTGGTCATAGCCGGGAACGTCCTTGATGAGCTTGCCGGTCATGTCTTCCAGATGCTTGTAAAGCGTCGGAACGACATGTCCCAGCTCGTCAAGCTTCAGGATGGTATCATGGATGGAATGGAAGTCGAAGTGGGTCGTGATGACGTCCGATTCCGCCGCATCTGCCGGATGCTGTACGGGCGTGAAGTCATAGACCTCGTAATCCGACGGCACAACGACCATGCCGCCCGGGTGCTGACCGGTCGTGCGCTTGATGCCGGTGCAGCCGATGGACAGGCGGTTGAGCTCCGCATTGTTGAGCATGATCCCCTGCTCTTCGAGATATTTCTTGACAAAGCCGTAAGCCGTCTTGTCGGCGAT
>JAGADP010000298.1 GCA_017828885.1 Oscillospiraceae bacterium
CCGCGATGCCCTCCGTTTCGGCGGGGTAAAAGAGATGCACCGGCACTTCCCGCAGAGAACCGTCCTGCTCGAAGGCTTCGGTTCTGGAAGTATCCGTCAGGATCGCCGTGCAGGTCGCGGGCGTGTACTGCCCTGTCAGCGGGCGGCCTTTGTAGCTCTTGAAGAGGAACGCCGGTGTCATGGCAAAGACAAACAGCATCACACTCAGAAGCAGGCTCATGACCTTGCCGGGTTTTGACTTCTGCTTCCCGCTCTTTCTGCTGATGAGATAACCGATGCCGGCAAAAACGAGCCGGAGGATCAGCAGCACAAACAGCCCTGCAAAGCGGAAACTCAGATCGATCCCCGGGAGCAGGAGCATGATGCCGAACGCCGCAAGCTCTGCCAGATCCACCAGCAGGCGCTTTTTGTTCCATTCCCGTTTTTCTGCCTTCCCGGAATACTCTGCGATCAGAAATGCAGTCTCCGCAAGGAACAGCACCGTTAGAAGAAGTAATGTCATATCAGCACGACCTTTCTGTTTAACGGCAACACCGCACAAAGACCGCCTGACGGCTCAGCACGTCATCTGCTTGCACCTTTTCCGCCATTTTGCTCAAAAGCTCCTTGCCATACAGCAAGATGGCTGCGTCGCTTTTGTTCAACCTGACGAAAAATCTGACTGCGCACCTGACGCACTGTCCCTTGTGCAGTATTGCCTTACTGATACCATCATACAGCAAAATCAGGCGCTTTTCAAGCGGAATCCGGTGAGATGCAGAAAATGGGGGTAAGATGCAGTTTCGGGGTAAACGGGGCTGCTGTTTCGATTGATCCGAAAGCCCTTCTATGGTACAATGATAGCACAGAGATATGGATTTGTCAATCATTGATACAGGAAGCAAAGAAAAAACGCTTCACACCTGTAGCCATCGTGATGATCTCGACTACACGGCTTGTGTTGCGGAAAGGGGCATAGTTTTGTCGCAGGGAATTCGGATTTGACGTTATTCTGAACTCCTCTTGAAAACAGCTTGCAATATATCTCCCAATATGATATATTATAATTAGAAGTTATTTTTCTTTCCATCATCCAAGGGAGGGAGGCTATGAAAAAACGACTTTTGGGCATGCTGCTGGTACTGGTCATGGTGATCTTTATCGTACCGGACGCGGTAGTTGCAGAGGACATCGGCGCGGGTAGTCCGCAGACCGAAAGCTACGGTCAGTTCGTTGACGGCGGACAAGTCATCAGCGATATGATCGACCGGAACGGTATGTATGCGCATCCGCGGATCATTATGTCGGAGGACAGATTTGACAGGCTGCGACGCCATATCGGCGATGATTCCGTGACCGGGATTTTGATCGAGAAGCTGCGCAAGGAAGCAGACAGGGTCATGACGACGTCTGTCTGTCAGTATGAGATCCCCGACGGCATCCGCCTGCTCGAGACCTCCAAGCGCATCCAGCGCCGGATACGCATCTTGCCGACTGGAAAGCGGCGGACTTCAACGAGGACGATGCGATGGATGTGCTCGATCTGGGGCTGATGAAACGGGCGCTACTGGCGAAAGACTAACCGAAAACACTTGCAATCTCCTTCGGAGTATAGTATAATAAGAAAGTTGACTGTTAATGATATTTGCAACCGAAGGAGCGATCTGTATGAAATGGATGAAACAATTGCTGCTGACCGCAGCTTGTATGACGGCAATATGTCTGCCGGCTGCACCGATGGCGGAAACGCTTTCTTCTGCCGTGCTCACTGTGCAGGCGGAGGAGGAATCGCCCACGGAATTCCCCACGTCCGGGAACTGTGGAGAGAATGCAGGATGGACGATCGACGAAGAAGGCACGCTCACCATCAGCGGCACGGGAAAGGTGAAGCACAGTGACTGGGATGCGGATGCGATCCGCAAGATCGTGATCGAGGAGGGCGTGACGGGCATCGGCATGGCGGCATTCCATCACTGTGCCAATCTGACTGCGGTCACACTGCCGGATAGTCTGGAATATATCGACGCAATGGCGTTTGAATACTGTGTGAAGCTGCCCGCCGTGACCATCCCGGTCAATGTGGATAGCATCGGGGACGGCGCATTCATGGGCTGCACGGCGCTGGCGAAGATCAACATCATGAGCCCGGATAGTGATATGCTGGGCGAGGGGCGCACCATCTGCAATGTGTATGGCGAGGACAAGACCGCAACCTTTGACGGCGTGATCCACGGCTATGAAAGATCCACGGCACAGGCGTATGCAGAGAAGTATGGCTATGCCTTCGAGAACCACGGCGCCGTGAAGGATCTTGTCTATGGCAAATGCGGCAAGGATCTCAAATGGCGGCTGACCAAGGAAGGGCTACTGACCATCCGTGGCACCGGGCAGATGGCTGACGATCTTTCCGGATGCTGGGAGCCGTACAAAGAGTACGCGAAACAGGTCGTCATCAAAGACGGCGTGACAAGCATCAGCGCGAATGCCTTCAAGGAATACACCGACCTCACCTCGGTCACGATCGCGGATACGGTGACGAGCATCGGGAACAATGCATTTGATAACTGCCAAGGTCTGAAGACGATCACCATTCCGGGCAGCGTGGAAAGCTTCGGTAAGGAACTCTTCCGCTTTTGCCAGGGGCTGAAATCGGTCACGGTCGGGGAAGGTGTGACCTGCCTCGGGGAGTCGATGTTCTATCGCTGCGACAACCTGACGGACGTCACGCTCCCCACTACCCTGACGACCATCAGCAGATTGTCGTTCAGCGGCTGCCACAGCCTGAAAACGATAGAGCTCCCCGCCAGCGTGAATACGATCGCAGAACTTGCCTTTATCAGCTGCGATTCGTTGCAGGAGATCAGCATCCCCGACGGCGTGACCAGCATTGAAAAAGACACCTTTGAAAGATGCTCCCGGCTGACCACCGTCACCATCCCGGACAGCGTGACTGTCATCGGACAGGGTGCGTTCAATGGCTGCCGCGATCTGAGCTCGGTCACCATCCCGGACAGTGTGACCAGCATTGAAACGTCCGCATTCTACGGCTGTTCCGATCTGGGATCCATCACCATCCCGGAGAGCGTGACCAGCCTTGGCGAGATGGTGTTTTATGAATGCCACAGCCTGACGTCGATCCGCATCCCTGCCACCGTAACGAGCATCGGGTCAGCGCTGGTAACGGGCTGCGAAAAGATCACCGCCATCGAGGTGGACAAGAACAATCCCAACTACACGACCGTGAACGGCGTGCTGTTCACGAAGGATATGGACAAGATCATTGCGTATCCCTGCGGCCGGGAAGGCGCCTACACCATCCCCGATAGTGTCACGCAGATCGGCGGCCGTACATTCTATGAATGCTATAAGCTGACAGACGTCTCCATCCCGGCGGGCGTGACCACCATCGGTAATGGGGCGTTCGCCGACTGCACTGCGCTGCTCTCCATCACCATCCCGGCAGGCGTGGAGAAGCTCCCCTGGGAGGTGTTTGTCGGATGCAGCAGCCTGACCGAAGTGACGGTGCCGGAGAACGTGACATTGCTGGACGGAAATGCATTTTCACGCTGCGAATCCCTGCAAAAGATCACGATCCTGAATCCGGAATGCACCTTCTACGGCAACTCGCTGCTGATCTGCAATGAGACCTCCGAGCTGTACACCGGGATCTATCACGGCGTGATCCGGGGCTATGCGGATTCGTCTGCGCAGGTATGTGCGGAGGAGTACGGCTATACGTTCCGGAAGATCATGACCCTCGGCGATGTCAATGACGATGAGACAGTCAACGCCTCGGATGCGGCACAGATCCTGATCGCTGCGGCTTCTGCCGGTGCAGGCAGGGACCTGGGTCTGACAGAAGAGCAGACAGAAGCCGCCGATGTCAACGGCGATGGTACGATCAATGCCAGCGATGCCGCCATTATCCTGATCTACGCAGCAGCAGCCGGCGCAGGACAGGAAGATGTGAAGCTCACGGATTTTGTGAAATAAGCTGGAACCCGCAGGGGCTCCCCTGCTGGTTTCAGTCTGTCAAAAAAGTGCCGAAGGCACAAAACGGGGTTTTTAGGGGCTCTGCCCCTAAAGCGGCTGCGGTGCGGTCGGTTTTTATCTATGACCGACACTCCTCGTCTTCGTGCAACATCCTGCCTCATCCTCGGTCGCAGCACCGCCAAAAATTCCTCCCCCGCTTGCGGGGGTGACTCCCCACGGGGTGGGGAGATGTCCACAGGACAGAGGGGACTCGCCGCCCGTAAGGTGGGTGCCGCCGAACGGCGGCGGAGGGGGCACACGAAGCAAGAACCC
>JAGADP010000299.1 GCA_017828885.1 Oscillospiraceae bacterium
ACGGCGCACAGGGTGGCGGTGCAGAGGGCGTTGCCGGTGCCTTCGATGAGAACGGCCTCGGCGCGATCGTCAATTCCTCCCGCGCGATCATGTGCGCCTACCAGAAGGAAGGTTGCGATCCGCGCGACTTCGCCAAGGCAGCCCGCCGTGAAGCCCTCCGGATGCGTGAAGACATCACGGGTCATATCAACCTGAAGTAATGGCAGGGCACGACAATACAGCCGGCTGGGATGCGATCACGGCCGAGTTTGAACGCATCTATCCCGGACAGACAGACCCGAAGCACTACGGCACGCTCATTTCCTGGCAGCTCGGCGGAAATGATCCCCTCGACGGCATCAGCATCTATGACGGCGGCGATTTCTGGCATTTCGTGACCTACGGCCTTTCCGAGCTCTATGACAAGGAGACGGAGGATGCCGAGTGGAGCGGCTATGGCTATGAAATGACGTTCAAGCTCGAAAAAGCGAGCATTGCGGGTGCGGATGAGGAAAAGGAGCTCCGCTGCATCTGTGGCATTTTGCAGGCAATTGCACGGATCACCTTCCAGAACGGCGAGATCTTCCAGAACAACGAATATCTCTACACCGGTCAGACAACGGGCATCGACTGCGGACAGAAGTCCAATATCACGGGCTTTATCTGCGTCTATGATCCTTCCGTCCGGACATTGCAGACGCCCAACGGCAAGGTGGAGTTCATCGAGCTGATCGGCATGACAGACGCAGAGCTGCAAATGCTGAAAGCCCGGAAGGGTCGTGAAGCCGTGGCTGAGATCTACCAGCGGCTCGGCACGGATGTGACCTCCTACCGCAGAGCATCGCTCGTGTAAGGAGGTAGCCTATGGGTGCATGGTCTGCCGGCATCAACGGCAATGACACCGCACAGGATCTGCGCAGCGAGTACACGGCGGCCTTCTGGTACTATGATGTACCGACAGCCCTTGACAAGATCGAGGCCTATGTCCGGACGATGTTCGATGAAACGGACGAGGACGAATGGTGCTGCTATGTGTACTCCCTTGCGGACTTCATGTGGAAAAAGGGCATTCTGACCGAGGAAGTCCGTGACAGGGCGGTCGGCATGATCGACAGCTGCTTCGGCCTTGACGCATGGCGGGAGGCCGGGGAAAAGACGCTGCAAAAGCGGCAGAAGGCCTTGCAGGAGCTCCGCACGGAGCTGCTCTCACCGCGGCCGCCGAAGAAGCGCATCAAGCCCGACGTCCACACCTCCGATTACTACGAGATCGGCGATGTGTTCGCGGTGCAGTTCCAGACAAAGGACAAGCCCTTTGTCAAACACAAGGACAGCGGCGTGACGCAGGAGGCCTTCGAGGCGCTCGATGGGCAATATTTCCTCGTACAGAAGGTCGCCGTGCTGAAAAGCTGGCAGTCGGCTTGCGTGCCGGAGGTGGCGGATCACTGGCTGATCTTCCGGCTCTTCGCGGGGATCTACGACAGGCCGCCTGCGCTGCACGATGTAGGCAGCCTGACACCCGTGGACATTGAGGGCGTCTTCCCGACATTCATCACCGAGAGCAGCGGCGTCTATTTCAAGCGGCGCAAGGCAGTCCTCCTGACGAATGACAAAAGCGGCTGTGAAGATGACCCGGACAAAACGCCGCCCTATCTGCGGGGGCATATCTACTTCGGCATCAACAAGCCGTGGTGCAACCCGGATTCCGTCATAGCAGCGTCATTGCTGCGGGGATAGATCCAACATGCGATCAAAGCAGTTCAAGGAATGCAGGGTGGACTTTTCCACAAAGCTGCCCCTTCCTCTGCTTGGCGATCTTATTACTCCGGCAATTCAATATCGAGAAGAGCGGGTCAAGGGGGTGCAACCCCCCTTAAACCCCACCCTCCCCCATCGGGGGAGGTGCCGCCGAACGGCGGCGGAGGGGGGCGCTTTAAGCTGATCCATTCTTTTATCAACATTTGATTGTCGGATGATCAAAGCACAACCTTCATATCAGAAAGGATGTATGGTTTATGGCACTTATCAAAGACAGCAGCCCGGCATGGCTCGTTTTAGCAGACGGGCAGGTGTTCCGGGGCAGGAGCTTCGGGGTCAAGGGAACGGTCATCGGAGAGGTCGTGTTCACGACCGGCATGACCGGCTATCAGGAGACCCTGACAGACCCCAGCTATTTTGGTCAGATCGTGACCCAGACGTTCCCGCTGATCGGCAACTACGGCGTCAATTCGCAGGACTTTGAGTCCGCGCAGTCGTATGTTTCCGGCTACATCGTGCGGGAGTGGTGCAATGCACCCTCGAATTTCCGTTCAGAGGACAGCATCGACCACTTCCTGAAACGGCTCAACATCATCGGACTCTGGGGCATTGACACACGCCGTCTGACGCGGACGCTGCGCGAGGCGGGTGTTATGAACGGTGCCATTACCACGGAGGATCCCGCTGCCAACATGGACAGCCTGCTCTCCGAGATCCGTGCCTATGCCGTGCGGAATGCGGTCGCTTCCGTGACCGGCACAGAGGTGCGTACCTACACCCCTGAAAATGCTAAATACCGCGTGGTGCTGCTCGATTTCGGCTATAAGCGCTACATCCGCAAGTCGCTGATGAACCGCGGCTGCGAGGTCATCGTCGTTCCCGCCAATACAACGGCGGAGGAGATCCGGGAGATCGCCCCGGACGGCATCATGCTCTCGAACGGCCCCGGCGACCCGGCGGAGAATACGCAGATCATCGAGAACCTGCGCGAGATCGCAAAACTCGGCATCCCGATGTTCGGCATCTGCCTCGGTCATCAGCTCATGGCGCTGGCAATGGGTGCCAAGACCGAAAAGCTCAAATACGGCCACAGAGGTGCAAACCAGCCTGTCATCGACCTGGTGAGCGGCAAGACCTATGTCACCTCCCAGAACCACGGCTATGCGGTCGTGGGTGAGAGCCTTGACACGGCAGTCGGAGCAGTTTCGCACAACAATGCGAACGACAAGACCTGCGAGGGCATCCGTTACACGGCGGTCAACTGCTTCACGGTGCAGTTCCACCCGGAGGCACACGGCGGGCCGCTCGATACTGCCTATCTGTTCGATGATTTCACAAGCCGTATGGATGCTTATAAGGAGGAAAAGTAAATGCCGCTTCGCAGTGATATCAAGAAAGTCTTAGTTATCGGTTCCGGTCCGATCGTCATTGGTCAGGCGGCAGAGTTCGACTATGCGGGCGCACAGGCGTGCCGTGCCCTGAAACAGGAGGGGCTCGAGGTCGTGCTCATCAACTCCAACCCGGCGACCATCATGACCGACAAGGCCATGGCTGACCATATCTACATCGAGCCGCTGACCCTCGACACCGTCAAGCGTGTCATCGAGATCGAAAAGCCGGACAGCGTGCTGTCCACGCTCGGCGGCCAGACCGGTCTGACGCTGTCCATGCAGCTTGCCGCAGAGGGATTCCTTGACAGCCACAATGTCAAGCTCCTCGGTGCCGATCCCGAGACCATTCACAAGGCCGAGGATCGTCAGGCGTTCAAGGACACGATGGAGAAGATCGGTGAGCCCTGCATCCCGTCCAAGGTCGTAGAGACTGTGGAGGATGCCGTGGAATTTGCGAAGGTCATCGACTATCCGGTCATCGTGCGTCCGGCATTCACGCTCGGCGGCACGGGCGGCGGTATCGCCAACAATGAGGAGGAGTTGCGCGACATTTCCACCAATGGTCTGCGTCTGTCTCCCATCACACAGGTGCTCATCGAGAAGTGCATTTCTGGCTGGAAGGAGATCGAGTTCGAGGTCATCCGTGACCGCAAGGGCAATGTCATCACCGTCTGCTCGATGGAGAACTTCGACCCGGTCGGTGTTCATACGGGCGACTCCATCGTTATCGCACCGGCAGTGACGCTCTCCGACAGAGAGTACCAGATGCTCCGTACAGCGTCTTTGAACATCATCTCCGAGCTGAAGGTCGAGGGCGGCTGCAACTGCCAGTTCGCACTGCATCCCGAGAGCATGGAGTATGCGGTCATCGAGGTCAACCCGCGTGTATCCCGTTCCTCCGCACTGGCATCCAAGGCGACCGGCTACCCGATCGCAAAGGTGGCGACGAGAATCGCCATCGGCTATACGCTCGATGAGATCATCAACGCCGTCACCGGTAAGACCTACGCCTGCTTCGAGCCGGCGCTGGACTATGTGGTCATCAAGTTCCCGAAGTGGGCATTCGATAAGTTCGTCTATGCAAAGCGCACCCTCGGCACTCAGATGAAGGCGACCGGTGAGGTCATGGCGATCGGCACGAGCTTCGAGCAGGCCATGATGAAGGCTGTCCGCTCCACAGAGCTCGGCGTGGACTCCATGAATATGAAGAAGTTCGAGGAAATGTCCGTGGAGGAGCTCCTCGGCCATCTGAAAAAGGGCGTTGAGGACGAGCGTTCCTTCGAGGTATTCGCACTCCTGAAAAAGGGCGTCTCCATCGAGAAGATCCACGAGATCACGCTCATCGACGAGTGGTTCCTCGACAAGCTGCTGAATCTGGTCGAGCTCGAACAGTGGCTCGCAGAGGGCGAGCTGACCGAGGACAAGTACCTGACAGCGAAGCAGTACGGCTACCTCGACAGCACCATCGAGCGCATGTCCGGCCAGAAGTGCCCGACCCACCGCCATGCCGTCTACAAGATGGTAGACACCTGCGCAGGCGAGTTCAAGGCCGAAACACCGTACTTCTACTCGACCTATGACGAGGAAAACGAAGCACGGCAGTTCATCGACCGCACCGAGAAGGGCAAGAAGAAGGTCATCGTATTCGGCTCCGGCCCCATCCGTATCGGACAGGGCATCGAGTTCGTCTATTGCTCTGTACACTGCGTCTGGACGCTGAAAGAACTCGGCTATGAGGCAGTCATCTGCAACAACAACCCCGAGACGGTCTCCACCGATTTCGACACCGGCGACCGCCTGTATTTCGATCCGCTGACCCCCGAGGATGTGGATAATATCATTGCCACCGAGCAGCCCTACGGCGTCGTAGTTCAGTTCGGCGGACAGACCGCCATCAAGCTGACACGCCATCTGGCAGACAGCGGCGTGAACATCCTTGGCACCAGTGCGGACAGCATTGACGCCGCCGAGGACAGAGAACGCTTCGACGAGCTGCTCGAACAGTGCGGCATCCCGAGACCGGAGGGCTTCACCGTCATGACGACCGAGGAGGCGGTCAAGGTCGCTGACAAGCTCGGCTATCCGGTGCTGCTGCGTCCGTCCTACGTGCTGGGCGGTCAGAACATGATCATCGCCCACTCCGATCAGGATGTGGTGGAGTACATGGACATCATCACCTCCCACATGATCGCGAACCCCGTCCTTATCGACAAGTACATGATGGGTACCGAGGTCGAGGTCGATGCCATCTGCGACGGCAAGGACTTCCTTATCCCCGGCATCATGGAGCATGTCGAGCGTGCCGGTGTCCACTCCGGCGACTCGATCTCCGTCTACCCGGCACAGAACCTCTCCAAGCGCATCCGTGAGACGATCGTGGAATACACCCGCCGTCTGTCCCTGGCGCTGAATGTGGTAGGTCTGGTCAACATCCAGTACGTGGTATACCAGGGCGAGGTCTATGTCATCGAGGTGAACCCGCGTTCCTCCCGTACCGTACCGTATATCAGCAAGGTAACGGGCATCCCGATGGTCGATATTGCGACCAAGATCAAGTTCGGTGCAACGCTGAAGGAGCTCGGCTACGAGAGCGGTCTGTATCCGGAGGGCGATTATGTCGCCGTCAAGGTGCCGGTATTCAGCTTTGAGAAGCTGCAAGATGTAGACACGATGCTCGGTCCGGAGATGAAGTCCACCGGCGAATGCCTCGGTATCGGTCACAGTTTTGAGGACGCGCTCCTCAAGGGTCTGGTCGCTGCGGGCTATGACCTGAAACGTGAGGGCGGCGTGCTGATCTCGGTACGTGATTCCGAGAAGCGCGAGATGGTACCGATCGCGGACAAATTCTCTCGCATGGGCTTTGATCTCTATGCGACCAGCGGCACGGCGAGCTATCTCAACCGCAACATGATCGCCACCAACACCGTCCGCAAGATCTCGGAGGGCAGCCCGAACACCATCGACCTGCTCGAAAGCGGCAAGATCCACTACATGATCTCCACCTCCGCCAAGGGTCGTATGCCGGCGCGTGATTCTGTGAAGATGCGCCGCAAGTCCATCGAGCGTTCCATCTGCTCGCTGACGGCGGTCGATACGGCCAACGCCCTTGCCAATGTACTGCTGTCCGGCAGATCCATGGATGACGTCAAGCTCGTGGACATCACCAAGATCTGACGTGGCCAAAAAGGATGAAGTGAACCAATCGAAGAGTGAATGGGGTGTGGGGCTATGCCCCACGGCAGGTCGGGGCGCGCCAGCGCCCCCTAAACCTTCCCCCTTTGGGGGAGGTGCCGCCTATTGGCGGCGGTGGGGGGCAGCTTGCAGTGGTCTGACCCAGGAATCAATAGCTCTCCTGTTTGGACACTCCCGAAAACGACACTGAATGACAAAGGAGTCTCTTATGAAATATATGCAGGGGAGCTATCCCATTGTTGAAAAGCAGGCGATCGCCACGGACACGTTCAGCTTTACAGTACGCTGTCCGGAGGTCGCTGCGCTCGCAAAGCCCGGGCAGTTTGTCCACATCCTGCCCAAGGGCTACGGCCTTCGCAGACCCATTTCCATTGCGGGGATCGACCGCGCGAAGGGAACGTTGCGCATCGTCTTTGCCATCCGCGGCAAGGGCACAGAAGCGCTTGCCCAGATGAATCCCGGCGACGATATGGACATGATCGCCCCGCTCGGCCACGGCTTCACGCTTCTCCCGGAGGCGCAGCATGTGGCACTGGTGGGCGGCGGTATCGGTGTACCACCCATGCTGCCGCTGGCGAAGTACTACGGCGAACGCGCCACGGCCATTTCCGGCTTCCGCTCCTTCAAGCAGATCATTTTGCAGGAGGACTTCGATGCCCTCGGCGCACAGGCGATCTGCTGCACGGAGGACGGCTCCGCGGGCGCTGTGAAGGGATTTGTGACGGCACCGCTCGAACAGCTCATCAGCGAGGGGCTCGATGCCGTCTATGCCTGCGGGCCGATGCCGATGCTCAAGGCAGTCGCAGAGGTCTGCCTGCGCACCGGTACATGGTGCGAGGTATCTCTCGAAGAGCGCATGGCGTGCGGCGTGGGTGCCTGTCTCGGCTGTGCATGCCGTACAAAGGACGCAAACGGCGAGGAGCAGTTCCTGCATGTCTGCAAGAACGGCCCCGTGTTCAAGGCTGAGGAGGTGCAGTGGTAATGGCTGATCTGTCTGTCAACGTATGCGGGATCGACTTCAAGAATCCGATCATCCCGGCATCCAGCGTGTTCGGTTACGGACATGAGTATGAGGAATTCTACTCCCTCTCTAAGCTCGGCGGTATTGCCACCAAGGGCACGACCGGCACAAAGCGCACGGGCAATATTGCGCCCAGAATTGCCGAAACACCGGCAGGAATGCTCAATTCCGTCGGTTTGCAGAACCCCGGCATTGACGCATTCATCGAGAAGGAGCTGCCCTATCTTCTGACGAAGGATACGGTCATCCTTGCCAATATCGCCGGCTCCACGCCGGAGGAATGCGCCGAGGTAGCTGCCAAGCTCGAGAACACAGATGTACACATGATCGAGCTGAACATCTCCTGCCCGAATGTGAAGCAGGGCGGTGCCGCGTTCGGCACCTCCTGTGTGATGGCGGAGCAGGTGACAACGGCTGTCCGCAAGGCAACGACCAAGCCTCTTGTGGTCAAAC
>JAGADP010000300.1 GCA_017828885.1 Oscillospiraceae bacterium
ATGATCCGGCTGACGGAGACCGAGCAGGTGATCGACGGCGTGCCGACCGCTCCCACAGAGGAGACGACGGAGGAAGAGGAGACCACCGAGGAAGAAGTTCCCGAGGAAACAGAAGAACCGACGGAAGCTTCCGAAGAAGAGACACCTGCCGACGGGGAAGATTCTGGCGAAGCGGAAGAAACCGTGGAAGAGACGCTCCCGGAGGAGACCGAGCCCACCGTGCCGCTGAGCGGCGATGTGATCGGCATTTCCGGTGCTGAGTATCACCGCGTTTCCCGGAAGGAACTGCGCACGGTGACCCCCTGCTTCCTCTACACGACTAAGGACAGTAAGGCGGGCAATCCCATTGCTGCGCTGCAGGTGGAGGAGCTGACCGAGGAGCGGAACGTGTTCTTCGGCATCTGGGCATATGGCTATTTTTCGGCAAAGGGCACATCGAGCGCCTATAGCTTCCGGCTCAACGAAGATCTGTACCAGACCTTCGAGGAGGATCGGACGGTCTACACCAGCCTTCCGGTCAGACTGCTGACCAAGATGAAGCGGCAGGAGCCGACAGAGGCTACTGAGGAACCGACAGAAGAGACCGAGGAGCTGACGGAGGAGCTCACCGAGGAGGAGACGGCTGAGCCGGCCGAGGAAATGCCCACGGAGGAGACAGAAGCCCCGACCGCAGCCCCGCAGGAGACCGCTCCCGCCGAGGCATCCCAGGAGGATGCACCCTCGGACGAGCAGAGTGCGATCCAGCCCGCAGCATTTGGCTTTATCAAGCCGATCCTGGCACATGCCGAGGACGATGCACCGGATGCACCGGAGGACGAGCCTTCTGAGGAAAACCCGATGGGCGCTGAGGAGGAAGAGGAAGAAGATCCGACCATCCGCCTTACCTACCTGACGGCAAAGGCGGGTCTGCCGGAGATGCGGGCACAGTTCAGCGGCCTGCGTGAAGCGACCTATGATACGCCGCTGATCGACCAGGTAGACCCGGAAGAGCAGGAACGCGAGTATGAGGCATCGGTCTTCGGTACGAACAATCTCATCAATATCCTGCTCGGCGGCGGTATGATCGCAGCCATTGCGATCGGCGGAACGGCACTGTTCCGCAGACGGAAGAAGCGGGATAAAACGGGGTGATACAGATGAAACGAAAGCTTGTGCGGACGGCTGCTGCGGTGCTCATGTGCGCGGCGATGCTGTATTGTCCGCTGCATACACAGGCGATCTACGAGAATGTGGAGGAGCTTGACTCCATCCTCGGCATCGAGGAGGAGGAAGAGGAGACTCAGGAGGGCGAAGAGATCGAGGACAGCGAAGCGCTTGCTGCCTTGAGTGAAGAAACGACCGAGGATCCCGGCGAAGAGGATGCTCCCTACGTGGAAGAAGAGGAGCAGCCTGACGAAGACCGCGAGGAGGATCATCAGCCGTGGTATGAAAAATACCGCTACATCCTTTTAGCAGTCGGAGGCGGTGTGGTGGCAGTTCTTGCCGCATGCGGCATCGTGCTTCACATTAAGAAGAAGCGTAAATTGCAGGGAAGTAACGAGAACAAGAACGGATAACACCGGAAAGAAACGGGTGATCATATTGAAACGAGTGAAAAGAGGTCTGGCGTGGATCGCAGCTGCGATGCTCCTGTGCGCCTCCGTACCGCTTTCCCCGCAGAATGTCCGGGCGTGGGATGAGGAAGTAGAGCTCCTTGATCCGCTGCTTGGCATGCAAGGAGATGAAGAGCCGGTGCAGGAGGGCGTAGAAGTAGAAGACAACGATGCGGTCGTCTCACTCGATGCCACGGAGCCTCCCACGGAGGAGGACGGCGCGGCCATTGATGAGGACATAGAGCCGGATTCCGACCGTGAGGAGGATCTGGAGCTCACGACCGAGGAGGTCGAGGTGACCGAGGAGCCGAAGGAGAATATCCTGGATCGGCAGGGCGAGGTCTTCTCCATCGTGCCCTGCTGTGCAGGCGGCAGCTCCCTTGACCTGAATGCCTCCAAGAACGCAGTTCAGCTTTACCTGACAAAGCGTGTCCAGAACCAACGCTGGACACTCCACAAGGTGGGCGACTATTATTATATTCAATGCGCGCTGGACGGCGCAGTCATGGAGGGCTCCTCCGGCGATGTACAGATCAAGACCGCTGCTTACACTGGATCTGCTGCGCAGCTCTGGCGTTTTGAGGAGATGGATGACGGCACCTATATCATCCACAGCAGCAAGAATGACAGTCTGGCGATGGATGTTGACCGTGAGGCGACTGCTGACGGAACGAGCATCATGCTGCACACTGTGCACAAGAATGCCAACCAGCGCTTCCGGCTGGTGCCGATCGGCACGACCGAACCGATGAGTGACTGGGGCTCGGAGCGGCAGGATGTCAACACCGAGGATCCCGATACCTGGGACGGAACGGCGGATACCTCCTGGTACACGTCCGACAAGAACAAGAGCACCTACGAGATCAGCACAGCCAAGCAGCTTGCCGGTCTTTCACAGCTCGTGCGTTGCGGAACGTTCAACTTCCTCGGACGGACGATCGTCCTGACGAAGGATATCGACCTCTGCGAGGTCGAGTGGAGACGGATCGGGAATGACACCAATCCCTTCCGGGGCAGCTTCAACGGCAACGGTCACGCCATCATCGGTCTGTCCATCACCTCGAATGAAAGCGTGGACGGTCTGTTCGGCAAGATCAAGGGCGGAACGATCTGCAACCTTGCAGTGGAGGGTACCGTGAGCGGCAAGAAGAATGTCGGCGGTATCTGCGGCATCCTGGAATCAGGGCATATCATCAATGTCTACAGCGAGGTCGTAGTGAGCTCTGCATCGGATGATAACGAGGGCGGCATGGTCGGCTATATGAGCCCCGGCGCCTATGTGGAGCACTGCACACAGAATGCATGTGTCATCTCCGGTCACGATGAGCCCAACAGAGGCGGCATCGTGGGCTACTGCTATGGCGGCAATGTCCGCTACTGCACGAATCTCCAGCCCATCGAGAACGACTGGGATTACACCGGCGGCATCGCAGGACGTTTGCTCAACCGGGGTCTTGTGGAATATTGCGCCAATTACGCCGAGGTCTACGGCGGCAACGACACCGAGGCTGCCGGCGGCATCATCGGCGAGATCAAGGAAGGCGGCAGAGTCTTCGGCTGCTACAACGAGGGCTATATCCACAGCGGCGGCGATGACTACATCGGCGGCATCGTCGGCAGGAACTATAAGCTTGACCGGGAGGCGATCTCCTGCTGTATCAATGTCGGCGATGTCAAGGGCGATGATAATGTCGGGGGCATCGTGGGCGATCGTGACTGCCAGTATTGCTTCAATGCAGGTAATGTCAACGGTGATTCGAATGTGGGCAGCGTTACCGGCAGTTCGCAAAATTCGCTTCATTGGTGCAGAGGTCTTACCGGTACATGGAACCGGCTCAACGGCAAAAGCAAGGATAAGAACAACGGCGCCTCTTGGGCGTCCGCAACGGATGTCACAAACGGAAAGCTCTGCTATGAGCTGAACGGTAATGGGAATATGGTCACTGTGACCAATTATGGCGTTCCGGGGATGCGGGTCTTCTACCAGAATCTCGGCAGCGACCCCTATCCGACATTCAGCGGTGCGGTCGTCAACAAGAACGGCAATTCCTTTTCCAACGGCAAATATGAGGTCTTTGTCGGCTACAACAAGAACTACGGCAAGGTGACGGGCGGCGGCGAGTATTCCGGCGGACAGAAGGTCACGCTGACGGCAACGCCCACCCAGAACGGCATGTTCGATCACTTTGAAGTAATCAAGAGCAAGCTTTCCAAAAAGAAGATGTTCAAGAACGGAGAGTATGAGATCCCCGATGAGGAAATCACGACCTACAAGGAAACCACCATCACCCTGACGGAAGGTATTGACTGCTGCTACACCGTGCGTGCGGTGTTCCGTCCCTTCGACATCGTGCCGGAGGACATGAAGCAGAAGATCAAGCTCGAGCTCGAATGTACAGACGGCTCCGGCGGCTGGAACTCCGATACGATCCCGGTGGCGCTGACCGATACCGCTGGCAAGGTACACTACAGGACCTTTGCCAAGAACAGCCTTGACGATGACAACGAAAAGGCGAGCACGACAATTGACCTCGGAGCGGCAAGCCCTGTCTCCCTGACGATCAATCCGCATTTCGGCGGCGGTATGCACAAGCGGAGCTATGGCATCAAGGCTCGTATCTGGGTCAATGACGGCACGACTGCCATCGAGAGCAAAGTTGCCACCCAGAAGACCGGCTGGTACAAGAAGAGCAAGCAGATGTATCTGTCCTTCGGCGGCTACGGCAAATCGAGCGTCGGCATTTACAAGGCGGACGGTACGCTTGATGTCAAGGGGACCTATACCACCTGCGCCGATGCCCTGAAGAAGGCGGTATCGCTCGGCAATAATGCCGTTGTCCGGCTCGACAGCGTATGGCTCGTCGAGAGCATGACAACGATCGAGAGCAACAAGACCCTGACGATCGATCTGAATGGCTATCCGATGATCCGCTGCATCAGCGGGCTTTCCAAGGATGGCGGGCTGTTCCTTGTGAAGAAGGGCGCCAAGCTGAACATCCTGGACAGCACCCCCAAGCGCAAGTCCTCCTCCGCTTTCAAGGGCGGCAGCCTCCAGGGCGGCAGAAGCAAGAACAAGGGCGGGCTTGTCCACATTGATACCGGCGGTACGATGGTGATGAACGGCGGCACGCTCTACAACGGCGGTGCCCATAAGGGCGGCGCCATCCAGAATTTCGGTACACTGGAGCTCAATGATGTCCTGATCTCCAACTGCTGGGCAGACAGAGCTGATTCGGATGACGACGGCGGCGCCATTTACACCAAGGGCAAGGCCACGCTTCGCGACTGCCAGATCCGTAGCTGCCGCGCCTATGACTATGCCGGTGCGATCGCTGTTTACGGCGACACGACAACGCTCGAAAATGTCACGATCGTCGGCTGTAAGGTCGATGACAATGAGGGCGGCGCGATCAACATCCTCCATGATGCAAGACTGGACTTTAACGGCGGCAGAGTGGAAGGCTGTCAGGCGGATGAAGACGGCGGTGCCATCTATCAGGAGAAGGGCATCCTGAACCTGAATAATGTGTTCTTCCTGAACAACCAGAGCGGCGACAGCGGCGGTGCGATCTATGTCAATTCCTCTGCATCGACGTGGATCGTGAACTGCGATTTCAAGATGAACACCTGCAAAGATGACGGCAGCGCCATCTACTGCGACTGCAACAACAACTACCTCGAGGACTGCACCATCACCAACAACGCCAGCTCCGACAGGGGGGCGCTGTATGTGGAGGGCGACAGCTCCATTGATGTTTGCGGCAAGATCGTCATTGCCAAGAATGACGGCTCCTCGACATTTGACAATCTCGTGCTGGACAAGGGCGGCTACATCTATGATGCGGGTCTGCGTCCCGGCTCGGAGGTCCATCTGCGGAGCACGAAGAACGGCAATGTAGATCTCACCAACAACAAATCCCGGACAGTCTCCGAATACCATATGAAGCAATACTTCATTTCCGACTGCGGGACACTCGAGGGACGCAATAGTGTAGAAAAGGACAGCGATCTGAAGGCTTCGGCATTTTCGGCCGGCCATCGGGCGCTGATCAGCGGCGGCACATTTGTGCTCCTGATGCTGATCTGTACGATCGTTTACTTTTACAAACGCCGGAAAGGAGAGAAAGTATGAAAAAAATAAATATGCTTTCGCGCATCCTCTCCGGTGCGATCGTTGCCTGCATGATGATCACCAACCAGCCGTGGACGTTTGCAGCGGCAGAGGAACAGCAGACCCAGGAGATGGCAAAGCAGTATGTCTCCGATGTCAAGATGTTCTATGGCGAAGATGAAGCACAGGCAAGGACGCTCTGCGAGGAGGACGGCTATATCTTCAGCGATGTGGATCTCAAGCAGGGCAGCAAGAGCGATTACAGATGCTATCTCGGCTACAAGATCACAGAGGATCCCGAGGAAGCCATCACCAAGCTGTCCTTGCTCGACATGCGCAACTCCCATTATGAGGAGCTGACCTATGAAGAGTATCTGGACCAATATATCGGTGATTATGCAAGTCAGGCAGCCGGTCTGATGGTCATGGTCAATGCCTACCGGAACGGACTGGATCAGAAGGAACAATCTCCGAGCGCCGTTGCTGCGCTGGACTCCCTGAATTTCTTCTACCTTGATGAGCTCATGGCGGACGATATCGAGACCTGGAGCAACGAGGAGATCTGCAGCTATTTCCTGACCAATCAGAACAAGAATAAAAAGCAGGGTACCCGTGTGACCGATGACTCGAAGAGGCTCGGCAACTACATGCGCAACGAGATGGATCAGGCGATGATGATGAAGCTCCTGCAGCGGACGAACGCCGAGGTCATGGCGACCATCGTGGACTGTCTCGCTGCGGCAACGGCCGATTATCACAAGGATTCCGGCACATGGGTCGATCGTGCCAAGTGCAGTACGGTGTATTATGAATATGTGACTGGCACATCGAGCGAGGTCAACGGCTTTGATTCGATGTATCAGGACACTGCCAAGCGACTCCTGCAGGAATGCCAGTCGTTTGCGGCGGACTACCGCGAGATGCAGGAGAAGTATGAGCAGTACGGCGACACGTTCGGCTATGATGTTCCGTCGGAGTACACCCAGGAGGATCTCGATGCGATCCCTGACTGCCGCATCCCCGATTATCTGGCGGCTTTGGAGCTGTATTCCCTGGCGAACAACTACGTTTACCAGGAGGCAGGCGAGGAGCTGATCACCTACGATATGTTGGTCGCTGAGCAGGAGGCGGAAAGGCTGAGAGAAGAATCGCCGGATGCGGACATCCCGTCGGTCGAGCATCAGACCTACCAGGAGACCAAAACGCTGGCGCAGCTCTTCCTCGAGATCGGCGAAGACGAGAACATGTCAAACACCCTCGAGAAGCTCTATCCCCTTGTCTGGGGCATGACATCTGCACAGCGTGAGGTGCTCCACCAGTGCGGCCTGATGAAGCTCACCAAGACGCTCTTCCCGGATAACGATTATCTCACGAACCGCAGTCAGACGCTCAATGAGCGTAGGAAGGAATTCCGTGAGAAGACCAAGGAGATCGACGATTGTGACTTCTATGAGGACTGCGTTTCGGTATGGTACGGCATCGACCGCGCCATCTACAATAAGCGTGTTGCCGAGACCAGTTCGCTGATCCAGCGCCGCAAGGCGGGTGACGTCTATGACGACATCACCAAGGCGGCGCAGCGCAAGGGCTATGATAAGAAGGGAGAGGTCCTTTCGATCATCCGTATCGTGAACTATTCCGTTACGGCGGCAGTTGCCATCGGCTCGATGGTGTCGGCTGTTGTACTGCATCAGCTCGCCGCATTCAGCTTCCGTTTGGCGATCGGTATCGTTATAAAAACGATGGCGTTCGGTATCGCCAAGATACTTGCGGTGGCAGCGCTGAGCCTCGGCTATTTCCTGTTCTGGGCAGCGATCATAATATCGCTCGCACTGCTGATCTATGATATTTTGAGCTGGTGCGGCGTATTCGATGACGGCCCCGAACGGATCAAATATGACACGATACCAGATGTGCTGTTTGATGTACAGTACACCTCGAAGGGCAATTATCGTGTCCGCTATGACGTGGTGCGCAGCAATATTTCCGATCTTATTTTGCGTTCTATGATGTATAACGGAGAAATGGACGCCTTTGTTAATTACTTCTCCAACAAGAAAAAGAAGAAGTTGGACAGCTTCCCGACGAAGGAGGAACGGGATCAGATACTTGAAAAATCGGATCTGACCTACCTCGGCGGCGTGGCGCTATGTACAGTGCTTTTTGCAGCCCGGTTCGGCATCACGCTGGAGGGTCTGATCAACGATCAGTACGACTATGCGGATATGGGTGCCTATCAGGCAGAATATGACCGTTGGCAGGTGCTGTACTACTCCAAGGATGAAAAGTGCGGCCCTCCGATAGAGGTCATTCCCGGCGAGCCGCTTCTGAAGGCACAGCAGGACGACAGCAACCCGAAACCGGGCTGGCAGCCGCTCACGCTGGTCGATGAGGTCTATGCGGCAGATGTCAACATCATGAAGATCGACAAGAAGATCGGCACACCGTTGTT
This sequence comes from Oscillospiraceae bacterium, assembly GCA_017828885.1. GTDB lineage: Bacteria > Bacillota > Clostridia > Oscillospirales > Ruminococcaceae > UBA3855. The sequence continues at coordinate 8,156 of JAGADP010000300.1, forward strand.
CCTCTTCTATCCGGGCGATTCCGACCTGATCCGTTCCGGTGATGTGACGGATGCCAACCGGTTTATCTACATGGTGGAGATGTCACATTCTGACGACCAGGGGATCGCTGTTGACTACCTGAAAAAAGGCGGCTATGAGGAGATCATCATGACCAACCTCACGCCAGGCGACGGCTACACCTATATCGGTATCAAGTACGGCTCCAAGGAGGAGGCGATCACGGATCTGCGTGTTGCTACGATGGGTCTGGATAGCATCCAGTTCGGAGATGCGCTCTACACCAAGTGCAGTGATCAGAAGGGCAAGCCCAGCATGTCGGCGGACGGCTTTATGCTCTATTATACGAGAAATGCTGCTGCCGGATCACCGATCGTTTCCGTGTCTGTCGAACCTGAACGAGTCCCGCTCGGATCGGACGGCAGAGAGCCGGTGTGTCTGTTCAGCGGCGGACAGGCGGTGGACTGGAGCCACAAGTGGCGTGACAACGCCATGGAGGATGATGTGCTCGCCGACTATGGCAAGAATGCATTTGAATTCTCGTATCACGGAGCCGGTGACCGCATGACAACACAGGATGATGTGAAGAAAGGCATTTATCTCTACTTCACACCGCAGGAACAGTTCAAGGCGCAGTCCGAGGATGACATGCCGCAGTATGTCGGCGGTTTCTCCTACTTCGTGGCAACGGACAACGAGCATCCCGACAAGAAGTACTACCAGACCAATCAGGCGTATATGCGGGCATTTGCCAAGGAAAACGGCTTTACGCTGGTCGATGAGAGCGGCAACCTGATGGAGGATAACGAAAAGGGCAAACCCGCACAGCTCATTTCAGCGGAGGAGGGCAAGCTCAATCCGATCCATGACCGCAAGGACAAGGAAGGCGCCTTCTGGAAGGATCTGACGTGGGACTGCTTCCATACGGTGTACTACAATTACGTGATCCAGCAGGATGACAGCGGCTACGGCGAAAATGTCGGCGGCTCCAAGCTGGTCGGCGGTGACGGACGCCTGATGCGGAAGATGTGGAACATCTATGATGACCGGGACTGCGAGACCGAGCTCTATTTCGGCATATCCTACACGTACAACCCCTACCGTGCGATCACGGATGTGGCGGCGCTCCTGACACCCTACACTGAGACCACAGCACAGATCAAGTATACCGGTCTGACGACGCCGGGCGGTGCGATGCGTGCCTGCAACGTGAGCATCATGGGCTATCCGATCGAGAATGCCGGTGTCTGCATGTCGTATTACAATGCGATGGGCATGCCGAATCCGTACTACACCAACTGTCATGCACGCCAGAAGCAGACGCTTTCGTGGATGACAAAGGACGAGACAGATGTGATGTCACACTATCTGCTGACAATGGGACCTGTTGCCGGCAAGCTGCCGATCGAGCGGGATGACCTGATGTTCGTGACACATGCGGATCCCGGACAGTATGACGGCTATGTGCCGCTGATCGACCTGCGTATCCCGGACGATTACGACCATCCGATGAATCTGGCATATGATACGACCAACAAGGGCTCCAAGTACTTCTATATGTACCTGCGCAACGATGCCGGCGGCAGAGACGGCGAGGGCAACACGGCACACAATGTCTACAAGAAGAAAAAGTACATCGCAGGCGTCTTTGTCGGAACGGGGCGTACCCCCGAGGCTGCCATTGCGGATCTCTACAGCAGGGCATCGCAGCAGTGGGATACGATCGTGAAGGAATGCCCGGATGTTCCGGCATCGCCCATGCTGCGTGAGGCGATCGAGATCCAGCCCATCGACCTCTCGGAGATCGCAAGCCTTGCAAAGGATAAGGGCATCTACAAGAAGATCGAAAAGCGGCGGGATGAAGCCGCCAAGAAGGGCCTTACCGATGACGTGCAGCTCCTGCTGGGCGAATATGCAGAGGAACAGACCAAGGATCTCAAGGCATGGTACAGCCGCAAGAGCATCGACGTCGGCAAGACGGATCCCGGCGACAACAAGTGGACGAAGGGAAGCCAGTCGCTCGATCTGCTCTGGAACGGTCACAAGAGGATCGGCTTTAAGGATAAACTGAAGTCGGTGGACGATTTTGAGAAGAACATCGACCACGCCTATATCGGCATCGTCCGGACGGATACCTGCACGGATACAGGTCCGGTACGCACGCTGATGAAGTATTTCAGCGCTACGGCACCGAAAACGCTGACTGTTGGCGACACCCAGGTCTCACTCGCAGGCGGCCCGATCGTATCGACCGAGGGCAGCTACTACCTGTATTATTCCCGCAACAAGGGCACGGCAACATTTGCTGCACCGGCAACGGACATCGTCATCAACAAGGAGATGTTCACCAACGGCAGCAACACGGCATATTCCTGCTATGAGAAGGATCGTGTGAACAATGTCCTGCCGGATTATGCAGATCTGCGAATGCGGCTCGATGAGGAGTATTACTTCCACACCACCTATGATGTCAGTGACATGCCCTATATCGAAGCGTTCTATGTCGGGACCGGCAAGACGCAGAAGGGCGCCTGGGCGGAGATGGTCTACTCGACCGGTGCCTGCGGTGTCAGCGGCGTCAACTGCAACTACAACAGCTATACCGACCAGTGGATCGCGATCGGCTACCGGCGTACAGATGATGCAGCGAGCGCCATCCGGGATGTGTTCCTGTATCAGGGCGATGATCCACCGGATGAGCTGTATATCCCCGGGGCATTCAAGAAGTCAGGATCGAAGTTCAATCCCTACAAGCAGAAGGTCCTGGATAAGGAAACCAAAACGTTTGTTGAAGTAGAAGGATTGCATTATTCTCTCATGAAACGCAACCTTATAACGCAAGCCGTACCGTTCTCACTGAACGAGGGTTCAGGTGGCCCCAATATCTACCTGTACTATGCGGATAAGAACTCCGGCACGATCTGCTACGAGGCGGATGCCACCAAGCAGCTCAAGCCGATCCGGAACTTCTGCTTCGGCTACGGGGACATCTCGCCGGAACATGCGGATGCAAAATCGCTTGCCAATATCTATGTCAGCACCGTTCACGGTCTGTCATCGTTCAATGTGGAAAGCTACAGTCATACGCATTGGGAGAATATCCTTGCGATCCACGCGGATGACCCGCTGGATTACAAGCTGGATGGCTCCAACAGTACGCCGCTCAGCCTCAACTACGGCACACTGCCCAAGGTCGGCAACAACATGCAGCATACTGCCGGTGACAAGCAGATCCGGATGTATGTGGACAGAGGCAGTACAAAGGACGACGGCTGCACACACCGTCAGGATGCGGAGCTGAAGGATGAAGGCTTCTATTCATCGAAGCAGACCTATGTGACGTTGCACATCAAGTGATGCTCATGCATCGGCAGAAGCCCGGGTGCGGGGCTTGCATCGCACCAACTCTGGAAACGGCGTTTTCAGAGACGAACCATTGTTAAGGACAGCACGGGGAGCCCCCCTCCCCGATGCTTTCTTAAAATAAGACACAAACGGAGGAAAAGGTATGAGAGTATGGAAGAAACTTACCGCAACACTGCTTGCAGCGTCCATGATGGTATCAGGGAGCGCTGTGGGAATGATGAAGGCGGCCGCTGCGGATAACGGCGGAAAGTACATCAAGGAAGTCTATATTGCCTATGGCGGCAGCGAAGAGGAAGCAACGCAGTATCTGAAAGATCACGGCTGGGAGCCGGTCAAGGGCAACTTTAACAAGGGTAAGTCCAAGACTGCCGCAGTCATGGGTATCCACCGCACCAACAACCAGATGGAAGCCATCACCGATATTGCGCTGATGAACATGGGTCTGGATACGGAGTTTGCACCGGATTCGGGCATCGCTCCGGTTGCCGGCTACAGCTTTACGGAGTATTCCAAGCTGCTTGCCGAGAAGCGCGTTGAGATCAACGAGTTTATCAACAGCTTCCTGCCGGCGATCAAGGAGTATCGTGAGAACTACAACAAAAAAGATGACTCGGTATCACACAAGCGTGCTGTTCTGGTACACGATATGCTCAACATGTACTTTGACGGCGCACCTGACGGCATGTTCGCTGTGAACGATACCGGAATGCCCCTTGGTGACCTCCTTCTGAATCCGCTCAAGCAGGAGAAGAATTTCACCAACGACCAGTGGAACAAAATGTCGAAGAATGAGCGTGCAAAGTACGGCGACCTGCAGCAGATCATCCTCGAGGGCAACCAGACGGCAGTCCTTGGTATCGAGACAGCGCTTTCCATGGCAACGGATACCGATGAGGACGGCTGGCTCGTTCGTCTCGAAGACCTCAGCGGTGTAAGACTGTCGGATCTCGTTGAGCTTTACGTCCCGTCCACAGCCGGTCAGAACCTGTCCAACTCCGCTGCACAGTCCGCACTGGAGTCGAAGTATGGTGATACGGCAAAGCTGATGATGCAGAACTACTATACCGTACAGAGCGACATGCTGTGGATGCAGGATTACCTTGCAGAAAACGAGCTGCTCCCCGATAATTATGTCGATGATGCGGCATATGCGCAGGCGATCAACGACTTCATGTACGAGATCGAAAGCATGAACACCACCGAGGAACAGCAGGAGGAAGTAACGCCCGAGGAGAACGACATGGTGCGCTGCTATTCTCTCCTGCCTGTATATGAGGCACTCCGCAACTCGGTCTATGAGGGCGACTGGGGCGACACTTTGCTCGATTTCTTCTGCGAGACCGATGAGGCATATGGCACCAAGATAGCTAACTTCCTGCCTCTCGCAGTCTCTCTTTCCGATGGTCAGCGCGCTTCCCTGCAGTTCATGACTTTTGAGAACCTACTGCGTTTCGGCTACTGCCCCGAGGATGCAATGAACAAGACCTTTAACGACATGAAGGCAAAGGCACAGTCTACCGAGGCAATGTCCGTGTATACCGGCGTTATCCGTGCGATCTACCGTGATATGGCTGTTGCACTGACCAACCGTGCCGCCATGGAAGCTGCACAGCGTGACTACATCACCGATATGATCAATGGTGCGCAGAGTCAGATCACCATGGCATACGTGATCATTGCTGCCGCTGCGATCGCATTAGTTATTGGTATTGTAGTGCTTGCCATTTCAAATCCGTATGTCGGTTTGGCTTTGATGGGTGTCGGTACGATGCTTATGGTCACCACGATCACCAGTCTTGTAAAGGGCCTGAAGGCGGCGAAAAAGGCGTACTATGACCGACAATTCACACCGATCCCGAACTTCATCGTCGATGAGGCGGATATCGTAAGCTATACCACAGACGCAAACGGCAACGAGAAGAAGAATATCCAGTTTGACCAGTTTGTATACTATCAGGCAGTACAGTGCAACAGAAGAGACATCGGCATCAGCAAATATGAGCAGGCACAGGGCAATGTCAACCTGTACGAGCAGTGGGGCTGCCTTGACCTGGCTGACCTGAACTGTGATGTCGGCAAGCAGTGGCTGGTACCCTATGTGGTAAGATCTCCGAAGAAGGGCGACCCGATCCTGGCAGATTCCCTGTGCTTTGTGATGTCCGACAGCAAGAAACCGATGCCGGCAAACTGCAACGGCGCACTGCATATGTTCTGCCTTGAGTCTCCGGCAAATGTGGCAGATGAGGCATACTGCTACGATTCCGACAAGCCTATCTACCTCTTCTGGAAGAGCAGCGGCGCATCTGAGACTTCCTCTGCATTCACCGGCGGTCTGGCAGCCCTCAGCGGTCTGGCAGGTATCGTTGTTGGTGCAGTTGCAACAGGTGTTGCAATGAAGGGCAAGAAGAAGGAAACTCCGGACGCTCCCGCAACGACTGCATAAGAACTAAAAACGGGGAGAGGAGGCGTACTCCCCTCCCCGGTGTTTTTGGAGAGGAACGTATGAAAAGAAAAATGCAGCAAAGAGCGCTGTCTCTGCTCGTGGCAGCGGCAGCATTGATCTCCGGCGGCGGTGTCGGCACAATCAGGGCAGCGGCGGAAGGAAAGCCGGAGCCCTATATCAGCGAGGTGTTCATCGCCTATGGTGCGAGCGAGGACGAAGCAACACAGTATCTGACCAATAACGGCTGGGAGCCGGTCAAGGGCAACCTCAACCAGGGCAAGTCCAAGACCGTGGCGGTGATGGGCATCCGGCGCACCAGCAAAAAGGACGAAGCCATCACGGATATGGCTGTCATGAACATGGGTCTGACGCAGGAACAGGCGGAAAAGCTCGGTATGGAGGCATCGGTCGGCTACAGCTTCAAGGATTACGATCAGCTCGTCAAGGAAAAGAAGGTCGAGATCAACGAGTTTATCAACAGCTTCCTCCCAGCGATCCGGGAATACCGTGAGAACTACAAAAACGGCAAGGGCGAGGCGCATCAGCGTGCAGTGCTGGCGCATGACCTGCTGAACCTGTATTATGACGGTCACGCAAAGGTCGAACGTTTTGTTTACACGGATCCATCAGAATTAGTATCCAGTCATGATACCGGACAGAAAATGGGTGATCTCCTGCTCGGCGCCCTCATGCAGGAGAAGGGCATGTCTGACAGCGATTATGATGCGCTGAATGCCAATGACCGTGTCAAAATCGGCGACCTCCAGCAGATCATTCTCGAAGGATCTGCCTTGAATGTGGCGACCATAGAGCAGCTCATCGCTCTTTCAACGGATACCGAGGAGGGCGGATGGCTCACACGGCTCTCCGATCTGAGCGGCGTGGATCTGGCATCCAACATCGAGTATGTGCTTCCGGAGACAGCGGGACAAAATCTCTCCCGTTCCGCAGCACAGAACGAGCTGGATCTCAAATTCGGCGATTGTGCCAAGAAGCTCGCCAGCAGTTACTATGACGTGCGTTCTGACCTGATGTTTGTCCAGTCGTATCTGGAGGCGAACGATCTTATGCAAAAGGACGGCGAGAAGGAAGAGGACTTTTGTGTCCGTGCGATGGAGCACTTCAACAACGTCCTGGAAATAGAAAACGAGCAGGGCGATGAGATCACCTATGAGACCAGCGAGGGAATCAAAGCGTACAGCCTCTTCCCGCTCTATATCGAGACACAGCATACGGACTATGAGGGCGAATGGGGCTCCACGCTCTATGATTTCTTCGATCCGGAGAATGGTGAAGAATACAACAGCTACACCAACTTCATCCCGATGGCGGTCTCCCTTTCGGCGGGACAGCGTGCTTCGATCTCCTTCCTGAGCTTGTCGGATCTGATCAAGTTCGGCTGTGATGCCGAGGGTGCGGTCGCTACGGTCAGGGATGCGATGGCGGAGCAGGTCAGCAAGCAGCAAGAGGTCGATGTGTACACCGGCGTCAACCGTGCGATCTTCCGGGACGGCATGGTCGCTCTGACCAATCGTGCCATGATGGAGTCCCAGCAGAAGAATCCCTTTGATGATTCTAC